>NZ_LS991949.1:0-300000 GCF_900476125.1 Metamycoplasma alkalescens | reverse complement strand
TTTGGTAATTTTTCAATCAACATCTAAATTATTATAATTATTTATTAAGTATAAAAATTCTTTGAATGAACAAGTATAAATACTATTGATTTTTTCATGATCATCAGCAAGTTTTTTTTCATCAAAATCATAATTAGCAAAAATCATATTTGCTTTTATATGTTCTAGAATGGAAATGTTATTTTTGGGACTATTTTTTGTTTTTCTTTTTGATGAATATTCGAAATTAGGATCTGAAATATACAAAGCATTTATTTCGTCTTCAGATAAAGCATTCTTTTTTTCTTTATCAATTGAAATTCCTGCTTTGGATATTGAACTATATTTTGATAATAAAAAATCTAATTTATTTTTTTTAATATTTTTTGCTTTTTGGAATTTAGGTTTTAAAATAAAAATTTCTTTTATATCAAAATAGTTTTTAATAATATGATAATCAAAATAAGCTTTTAAGATATTTTTCTTTTTGGTTTTGTTTGAATAATTCAAATTTCCAAAATAGTTTTGTTTAAGATCACAAAATAAAACTTTTGAATAACAATTTTGATACTCAAAAATTGGATTTATAAGCAATGTATATCCCTCTTCAATAGCTTTTTTTGTTTCTAAAATTCGGTTTTCCAAAGTATTTTTTAAAGAAATAAATTTGATTTTTTGATCAGAAATTTGGTAATTTTTTTTATAAAAATCAATTAAATAAGCAATTGCTTGATTGGAAACTTCATCCAATCCAATTGCAACCATATTTAAATTTGCAAAAATACTAAACAAATAATTGATATTTTTTAAAATTTCATCATCATCAATTATTTTTTTTAATTTTTGATTATTATCTAACTGCTTTTTCAAAAAATCAATTTTTTCATAAGTTGGATATTTATTTAATTGTTTCTTTGTTTCAGTATCAAGATTTTTGATAATATGTTTTTCAAATATTTCTTCAATTTCAATTATTTTAAAATCTAAAAAATCTAATTCTTCTTCAACGTTTTCTTCATCAAATTCAAATAAATTTTCAGCATTAAGTAAAATTTTTTTATTATTTTTATCAATCTCATCAATATTGTTAAAAATAAACCATGGTCTTGTTGTATTTGCAATTAAAAAATCATTAAAACTAAATTTATTTTTCTTCTTCATATTCAGGAATTGCCTTTCCAATTTTGACTCATTCCAAATAAAGGAATTTTCATTGTTCAAAATTTTCACATTCTAAATACTTAATTAAATCGCCATCAATTTGTTCATTTCATTTCGGACTTATTCCTAATGAAGTATATTTTTTGTACCAATTTTCACATTTCTTCATATCATCCAAAACTTGTTTTTCATTCACATCAAAAAATCAATTTTTTATTTTTCTTTGATTAATATCAACTAATTCAGGATTAGCATAATCTTCTTCTTCCAAAAAAGCTGCAACAATTGTGAATTTTTTTGCTTTAATTAAATATGAATAAAGTTGTGCTTGCTTAATATAAGCTAAATTAATATTTGAATTATTTCATAAATCAAATTTTTTAGCACCAACAGTTTTAATCTCAATAATTAAATTTTGATCCTTTAAATACCCATCTGGCAATCCACCAAATAATTCATTTTCTTTAAAATAATCAAAATTATATTTCGATCCTTCAAAACGCTCAATTTTAAAATTATATTTTTGTTCAATTTTATTGATTATTTTAGGTTCCAATGCAATTCCGGCATTGACATATTTTCTATCCAAAATTGGCATAGAAAAATTTGCAACTCTTGCAAAAGCAGCAAATTCACTATTAAATGGGGTTAATTTCAAAATATCACCCAATGCTGAACCAGTTATTTTCCTAAATCCACCAAATTCACCAGGTTTAATTGCAAGCAGTTTTTGGTGGTAATCATCATTAAGTTTTATTGTTTTATTTTGATAATTAATTGTATAATGTTTATTATTGTAATGATGACGATTTGGAATTTTAATTTCTTTTTTAGTATTCATTTTTTTCCTCAAAATTTATTTATTTGAATTTTACCCAAATTTAATTTTTATTTATAAAAACAAAAAAATAAAAAACATTTTTTAAAAAATTTTGATTTCAAATTTGAATACATAAAAAAATTTATTCCTTAAATGACATTTTTTAACGATTTTGAAACTTTAATAATAATTTAGTATAAATACTAATTTTCTAATAGAATCTCAAAATCTTATTATTAAGACTTGAGATAAAATAAACTTTATTAATATATAATTACAAAAAAAATAAAATTATAATATATATTTTTTTGTTATAATTTTGTTATCAATTTAAAATTAGAAAGGAAATTAAATGAAAAAAAATTTTAAAATTATCTTGTCTTTAGCTCCCTTTGTATCATTAGCAACAATTCCTTTAATCGCAGCATCATGTGATGATAAGGAAAAAAAATTAGATACAAAAATAAATGAAGTTAAAGGAAAAACAACTGAACTTGAAAACATTATCAAGTTTGAAAAAGAAAACACCAAAGCAAAAGAATTATTAGAAAAAATCAAAAAACTTGAGAAAAAAAACACAAATCTAGAAGATGTTGAAAAACTATTAAAAGAAGCAAATGACATTATATTAGCTTTTAATCAAAAAAATAAACAAGAAAAATCTGGATTAGTAATTCATAAATTTGTTAGTGGGCAAGAAAATATTAAAGCATCTGATGTTGTAAAAGAATTAAAAGAAACAAAAAATTGGGAAGATATTAAAAAAGTATTTGATAAATATTCAATTAAATACGAATTAAAAGAAACCCAAGAAATTTCAGTTGACAAAAATACTCATGCCCATGATGATGAAGGAGAAATTCATTTAGATTTATTATTTGGAAAAAATAAAACTAAAGAAAGATTCACATTACTAGGATTTAAAATAGAAAATAAATAGAAGCAATAAAAATTAAAATATGGAGGCAATGTGTTAGCTAAAAAAAGAATCAGCTTTCTAAAAACATTTGCTTTTTATATTTTGATTTTTTTTATTGCGATTACAATTGTTTTTTTTGCAATAAATCTTTTAATTCAACCACAAATTAAAAAAAATCTTGCGGTCTATTCGCAAGTTTCTTCGAATTTTGGTACAAGATTTAAAATATTTTTAAAAAACTTTTTTAGTTTCAATCCTGGAGTGATTTATTCGCATCAATTAGCAAGTGTTCAAAATAATATTTTTTTATTATACCTTGATCAATTCAAATGAACATTTTTGATTAGTATTTTGATTTTTTTAATTAGCTTTATTTTGGGTAATTTTTTAGGAATAATTTCTGCATATAAATTAAATAAGTCATATGACATTATATTTTCAATTCTTATTTCATTTTTAGGTGCAATTCCAATTTTAATTCTTGCAATTTTAGCTTTAACAAATGCAGAAATATTTGGTTATCCTTCACAGTTTATTGAAACAAATAGAAGTTTAGGATTTATTTCTTTATTAGTGCCAATTTTAATTTCATCATTTCCCACAATTGCAATTTTTTTCTCCAAAGCAAGAAAAAAAACATCAGAGATTTTGCAATCAAATTATTATTTATTTGCAAAAACATATGGTCTAAATAAAAAACAGTTATTAAATAAAATCATTTTAAAAAATTTATTCATTAGTGAATTAAATTTGTTTTTTTTAGTTTATATATTACTTTTTACAATTACAATTTTGATTGAAACAATTTTTTCAATTCCGGGTCAAAGTCTTTTTATTTCCTTTGCTTTTAAAAAAGGTGAAATTGATATTATCATGTTTTATTTTAGTTTCAATTTTGTGTTATTAACATTGATTTTGTTTTTCAATAATTTCTTAATCAAAAAATTAAATCCTGAATTGCAAAAGAATTCATATTTGATTTTAAAAAATAAAAAATTTAAATTTAAAGAGGTGCAACATGGATAACCTTTTTAAATTTAAAAAACACCCTGAAATACAAAAAAATGATTATGTCATTCATACCACTGCCAAAAAACAATATTGAAAACGTTTTTTTAGCAATAAAATTAGTTTGACTTGATTTATTATTTTTTGCATTTTATTTGCATCATTATTAGTCGCATTATTTTTAGTTCGAAATTCAGCAACAAAATCAATTGATCCAACAACAAATTTAGTTAATAATTTACCTTCATCTTTCAACCCGATTATTACAAAAAATTTTAACCGTGGACCTGAAATTGATTTCATTCGCGAAATTGCGCAATTAGAAGAAAAACAAGCAAATTTGGAAATAAGAAACCCTTTATTTGTGATCTATTTTGATTCAGCCAAAGAAATTGGTGGGGATCAAACAATTTATACTGATATTATCACATTAGCATATAATCCATATGATCTAATTAATGCGATTAATTCCTTAAATAAAAACACCAATTTAATCAATGTTCCATCTGGTTTATATATGGGAACCAATAACCAAGGAATTGATATTTATGCAAGATCAATTATTACACTTTGAATGACAATTTTAATTATTATTCTTGCAATTTTTATCAATATTTTTATTGGTTTTAATTTAGCTGTGATTGTTAATTTGTATCAAAAAAATCTTTTTGTAAATTTTTTGGATAAATTAATTACAGCGATGTCTGTTATTCCAGAAATTATTTGGGTGTTTTTATTATCAATTTTTATTGGAACACAATGATATGCAATGCTTATTTCATTATCCTTTATCTGCTGAGTTTCATATTATAAATTAGCAAAAGAAAAAATTTATTCTTTACTAAATAAGGAGTTTATTTTAGTTGCTAAAACACTAGGTTCTTCAAACTGAAAAATTGCTTATTGACATATTTTTAATTACTTGTATCCTGAATTTTTAATTTTATTTGTTGAAAGATTTTCAATTAATATTTTAATTGTTTCATCATTAGCTTTTTTAGATTTTATTATTGCAAGTAACGCAATTAATATTGGCACTGTTTTAAAAGAAGGAATTATTTTATTTTTTGAAAATCCAAGTTATTTATTGCTTGTTGCAACTTATATTATATTGTTTGCCTTAACTCTTAAATTATTATCAGGCGCATTTGCAAATGCATATAATCCAAGAATTAATTAAAATTTTGATTTTAAAATAATTAAGAAATTAAGATTAATTAGGTTTTGATTTTTTTTCAAGCAAGAAATGAAATTTAGATAACTTTTTTTCTTTTCTTTTGTAAAAAATATTTTCTTAAAATTATTTAGATATAAAGACTATATTTTTGTTAAAATTATTCTATTGAATTTTAAATATATTGTACATGCGTAAATTAGATTGGACGGGACATAGATGAAAGGCTATGCTTAGGTGGTTAAACGCGTTTAATCAAGATTTTTAAAAAAATCTTTAATAAAAAAAATATAAATAAGATTAATTTAGATTCTAAAACTAATTATTTATTTATCAAAAAAAGAAAGGAAATATAATGGCAAAATTAGATTTTGATCGTTCAAAGGCGCACGTTAATATTGGTACAATCGGTCACGTTGACCATGGTAAAACAACATTAACCGCAGCGATCGCTACAGTTTTATCTAAAAAAGGCTTATCAGAAGCTCGAGACTATGCATCAATCGACAATGCTCCTGAAGAAAAAGCACGTGGAATTACAATTAATACATCACATATTGAATATCAAACAGAAAAACGTCACTATGCACACGTTGACTGTCCAGGACATGCTGACTATGTAAAGAACATGATTACAGGTGCTGCTCAAATGGATGCTGCAATTTTAGTTGTTGCTGCAACTGATGGACCAATGCCTCAAACTCGTGAACACATTCTTTTAGCAAAACAAGTTGGTGTACCAAAAATCGTTGTTTTCTTAAACAAAATTGATATGTTTAAAGATGACGAAAGAGAAGAAATGATTGGTTTAGTTGAAATGGATATCCGTGACTTATTAAACCAATACAAATTTGATGGGGATAACACTCCAGTTATTGCTGGTTCAGCACTAAAAGCTTTACAAGGTGATCCTGCATATGAAGAACAAATTATGCAATTAATGGATGCAGTTGATAGTTATGTTGAAGAACCAGTTCGTGAAACTGAAAAACCATTTTTAATGGCAATTGAAGATGTTTTCACAATTACAGGACGTGGAACTGTTGCAACTGGTAGAGTTGAACGTGGTGTTTTAACTCTAAACGAAGAAGTTGAAATCGTTGGACTAAAACCAACCAAAAAAACAGTTGTTACTGGAATTGAAATGTTCAGAAAGAACTTAAAAGAAGCGCAAGCTGGAGATAATGCTGGTTTATTATTACGGGGAATTGATCGTTCAGAAATCGAACGTGGTCAAGTTTTAGCAAAACCTAAAACAATCATTCCTCACACTGAATTTGAAGCTACAGTTTATGTGCTTAAAAAAGAAGAAGGTGGACGTCACACACCATTTTTCCAAAACTATAAACCACAATTTTACTTCCGTACAACTGACGTTACAGGTGGAATTTCATTTATTGGACAACGTGAAATGGTTATGCCAGGGGACACAGTTGAATTAAAAGTTACTTTAATTGCACCTATTGCTGTTGAAGAAGGTACAAGATTCTCAATCCGTGAAGGTGGTAGAACTGTTGGGGCTGGAACTGTAACAAAAATTACAAAATAGTCCAAAACATAAAAAAAAATAATAAAAAATATGTTGCTAAAAAAGTGACGTATTTTTTATTATCTAATAGAAAAAATTTAAGTTATTTTTTACACATATCAAATAATCTGATGATGTTTTAAAAAGAAATTTTATTTTATAAAATTATCATAATTCTTGCTTTAGAAATTTTTTTTCATATCCAAAATAATTAAACTCATTAGAATAAGATTTTTTTAATTTAAAATCTTCTAAATTTTATATAAAAAAGCAACTCAACAACTTATTGTGAAGTGGTTGCAAGTTAACCAAAATAACTCATAAAATTATAAGGTCTTGTATATATAATATCGATATTAAATAATTTTTATTCGGAATAATTTTTATGATTCATTTTCTAATTCATTTTTAATTTCAATTGCCTCAATGTTTAAAATTCCTGATGAATTATTAATCTTATTAAATGTTGAATTTGTATATTTTTTTGCTTTTTCAATTGAATTTGAAGCTTTAGTAATTTGTTTATGTGATTCATTAATATGATCATTTAAATATTTGTAATTTTTTTGAATGTCTAAAAATAAATTTTTGATTTTATCAATATTTTTTGAAATCATTAGATTTTGATTTTGAATAAATAAATTATAAATAAAAGCAATAATTGTTGAAGGACCTTGAATAAAAATTTTGTATTTATCAAAAATTTTTGTGACAAGATCAAAATTCTTGACAATTGTTAAATAAATATATTCTGAAGGCAAATATAAAATTGCAAATGGGGTTGTTTTTTTGTTTAAATTAATATACTTTGATGCAATATCTTTTGCCATATGTTCAATACTTTTTTCAATTTCAACATATGATAGTTCATTATTCAAATATTTGTTTCATTTTTCAAAAGGGAATTTGCAATCAATCGGAATAATTAACTCTTTTTCTTCATCTTTTTCTAAAAATTTTGATTTAACTACAAAATCAACCTTTTCATTATTTTTATCATTAATTATGTATTGTTTAAATCAAAATTTATTTTGCAGATTTGGGAATTGATTTTGAAAAATTTGTTCTAAATTAAACTCACCAAAATTACCAATATTTTTATTATTTGAAAATGTTTTATTTAGATTTGTTACTGCTTCTTGAATTGTACTAAATTCAATCATTCCCCTATTCATATCATCCATTGATGTTTTGATATTTTGAAATTGTGTTTTAACTTGTTCTGTTAATTTATCATTGAAATATTTATCAATATTTTCTTTAATTGTTTCAAATTGAGTTTTGTTTTTTTTGTCAATTTCATCTAATTTATTTGTCACTCCATCATTTAATTTTTTTTCAAGATCTAAAAAATTTTGTTTTTGTTCACTTTCAAAACTTTTAATTTCGTTAAATAACTTTGTTAAATTACTTGTGTTTGTTTCATTTGATGTTGTAATGAAATTAGTGAGTTTATTACTTACTTCATCTTTTATTGAATTTAAGTTTGTGTTTAGATTTTTTTCCAACTCATGATTAATATTTTTAGTTAATTCAGTTGTTATTTTTACATTATTTTCAAGATTTTTTTGATCTGATAATTTTTTTTGAGATTTTTTAATGATTATTAAATAAATTAGTCCACCAATTAATACAAGGGCAACAATTATATTTATAACCAATAAAATAATTAGTTCTTTTGTCATGAATTTATTCCTTAAATAACTTAGTTTTTAATTTTAGATATTTTTTTTAATCTATCATTAATTACTAAATAATAACATTTAATAATATAAAATTTAATGTAATCATGAAAAAGCGATTAAAAAAATTAAATCTTTCATTAACAATTCCGCTTGCGATACTATTACCACCATCAGTCTTAGTTACATCTTGTACAAACAAAAATGAAGTAAAATATGAAAGTGAGAATAATGAGGAAATCAAGCAAGTTAAAGAGATTCAAAACCTAATAAAAAATTTAAAATGAGAAGATTTTTATTTATCAAAAAATGAAAATAATCAAGTTTTAAATTATAAAAATTTTACATACGAATCATTTTTTGAATATGCAGGTGAAAAAGAAAAACTTGCAAATTTAAAAAAAATTGAAATTAATCAAGCATCTGATAAATTACAAGTTGATCATTCACTTGAAATTGATAAAGAAGATACATTGAAGGATTATATTTTTGAAGAAAATGAAATTCATCAAAAAATTAAAGAATTCAATGCAAATAAAGATGATGACAAAAAATTAATTGTAATTTTTCGATCAATTAAATTAGATCCACCTGAATCAGCAATATTGGTCTGAGTTTGATTAACACAAAAAAAATATCTTGAAAAAGATCAAGAAATTAAGAATATGAAACATCTTGGACAAAAACAAATTAATTTGTATGGACATTGATTTTATAATGAGGAATTCGATAAAAATAAACAAAAAAATCAAGTTTGAAAAATTCTAAGTTATGTCGTTCCAAGTGTTGCGATTGGTGGATTGTTGTTATATATTTTAATTGCATTACTAGTAAAAAGAAAAAAATCGGCTTTTAAAAACAAAAAAAGAAAGGAATAAAGATGTACTCAGTCACAAACAATAAAAAACCAGTTATTTTCTCTGATGTTGATGGAACAATTTATAAAAATTTTAATTTATTGAATGCGACAATTAAAGATGTTGAATTTGCAATTGAAAATGGTGCAGATTTTAATATTTGTACAGGTAATCCTTTGCAAGAAAGAATGCTTGATTTAGGCAAAAAATTAAATGTTAAATATCTACTTTGTTCATCTGGGGGACAAATTTATGATTTTCAAAATAAAATTTTAATTAAAAGTTGAAATATTGATTTTTTAATTCTTGAGCAATTAATTAAAATAGCTAAACAACTAAATTTACAAATGTTTTTTTGGGATAATGAAAATTATTTTTATTTAGAAGATGCACCAGAGATAACAACTGAAATTCTAAACTATCATTTTATTAGTGAAAAAAATAAAAAAGCAATTCCTAAAAAATGAAATCACGAACAAATAAATCCAATTAAAATTGAACTTTATTCAATTGATAATCCGCTTTCAGAAACATATCCACAAGAAATCTATCAACATATTAAACATATAGATGGAATTGAAATGATTGTAACACATTGTAATATTGAAATTAATGCTTTGGGAATTAATAAAGGAAGTGCAATTGAGTGATTAGTTAAAAATATTTATTCAAAAAATGAAGTTAAATTAGAAGAAATTATGACAATTGGTGATAGCAACAATGATTTGCCAATGCTTGCATTAACAAATTATTCATATGCAATGGCAAATTCAACTAAAAAACCTTTAGAAGTAGCTAAATTTTTTACAAGCGATGTGATTCAAAATGGCTTAGGTGAAGCAATTTTAGATTACTTATATCGTTTAAAAAATATTGCAAGAAAACATATGTTTCATGAATTTTTGGAGGATAAATAATGAAGATAACACGAATTGGAAAAAATCATCATTTAGTGATTAAAAATGTTGATTATTTGTCACCAGAATTGCAAACTTATAATAATATAAAACTAACAAAGTTTCTTGATTCAAGCAAAGATTTAGAACTTTTAATTAGTGATAATTTAAGTTTTGAAGAATTGGGGGGAATCATTGCTGGAATGCATGGTTTGCAAGGAGGCAATTACTATGCTTTTTTTGAACTTGAATTATTTAATTTAGAAAAAAATCAAAATCAGTTAAATCAAAATCTTGATTTTTTGTCAAAAATTAGCAAAGATACTGTGATTAATAATGACAGTTATCTTTATCATTACAAAAAATATTTTGGTAATCAAACAAATAAAAACTATTTGACACTTGTGCTTGCAGATCGGGGACTTGTTTCATTTGAATTTTTCTTTAAACAAACACCATTTCAAGCAAGTTCAAAAAATTATGATGATTTAAAAGATAATTTATTAAACAAAAAATTAGCTAACTTTAGTCTTAATTTTGATAAAAATAAAATGTTTCAAAATGCAAGAGATAGCTTTTGATTAGGAAACAAATTAGTACTTAAATTACTAGAAAATAATTTTGCTTTTTTTGAATTTGAATATGAAAAACCAGAATTTATTAAAATTACTAATTCACATGATGCTTATGAAGAATTATTTACGCGAATTGAATTAGCAACAATCTCACCAGAAATGCTATCAATTTTTGAATGACGATTGAACATTAATGAAATTAGATATGAATCTGAAGAATATATTGAAGATTCAAAAACAAGTGATGATAACCAAAGCAAAAATAAGGAAGAAAAAGATTCATCCCAAGAAAAAAATTATTGAAAAAATAATGTTTTTTTTAATTTTGATTCACTTACTGAAGAAGAAAAAATTATGTTGCAAAATCTACCAAAAGAAGAAATTGAAAAAATATTTAATCAAAATAATTTTGATCCTGAATCATTTGAAAAAATTAAGGAGAATTTTTTAAATCAATTTATTACAATGTTAAATGACCTTAAATTAAGTGATGATAAGGTTAAGGAATTACTTGAAGAATTTGTTGATGAATTTAAAAAAAATTCAATTCCTGGAATGAACAATTTTCAAATTAGTGATTCAGAAAAAGAGATATTTCTAACTGAAGTATTTGAAATGTATAAAAATTATAAGAATAATAAATCATTTAGAGATGCCGGCAATCAAGAAAGTAATAACTTCAATGATGATGATATAAATTAATAACTAAAATGAGTTTTATTATTTATATTCTTGATATTTAAATTTATAAACTAAAATTACTGGAGAAAATTGCCAGTAATTTTTTTAAAATAAACTTTTAAAATTTAAATTTAAAAAAATGAAAAAAATTATTAGCTTAGTGGTATTATTTTGTATGTAAATTTTGATTCTAATATAAAAAAGATCAAAATGATTGTCAATTAGTAATTCTAATATTTTTTAACAAATTTAATAAAAAATATTGACTTTATGACTTAAATTAAGTTTAAAAAAAATTATTTTTAATACTACTAATTGTACAAAATTATTTAAACAAATTTTAATAAATAATATTTTATAATGAAGCAAAACATAATTTGTTGTTTTTAGAATATTAATCAATAAATATATTTTAAAGTCAAAATTATTAATTTGTGAAAATATAAAGTTATTGAAAAATAATAGTCTAAATATTGATAGAATCAATATTTTAATCATTATTAAATAATCAAAAAATAATATCAATTAATAATGTTATTTTCTTTTTAAAAAATATTATTTTTCAATAAAAATTAAACATGATAATAGAGGTTTAATCAATAGTGCTTATTAAAGATAATAAACAAAAATTTTTAAATAAATTTTTAAACTATTTTTTTTCATTGATAATTTGACCTTCGCTAGCATTTTTTTTCATTGCAATTGTAATGCTATTTATTCAAATAAAATCTGTAAAAATTTTTCAAGAATGAGTTTCAAAAAATCGATCATTTATCAATGATATTTTCTTATTTTGAAAAATAAATACAAGATTTAGAAATATTGGAATTTTAATAATAGTTTTAGGATCATTGTTTTTTTTAATCATTTTAAACTATAAATCTTGAATTGCAATTTTGAAAGCAAAAATAACTAAAAATAATCATCCAGAAAAAAAGACTTGGGAATATAATCAATTTCTAAAAGAAGGGTCTTTTAGAAAATTCAAAAATAATTTTAAACCAGGTAATCCAAATTTTATTTTTGGGAATTTAAAAACTAATAATTTTAAAAAATATGACTATTTAGTTAATAATTTAAACAATCATGCGATTGTTTTAGGAATTACGGGTTCTGGAAAAACTCAAAAAGTTTTAATTCCAAATTTACATTATAATGCCTCACTTGAAAATGATTTAAAACCCAACATAGTAATTACTGATCCCAAAAAAGAGATTTTGAAAATTACAGGAGAAATGTTTTTAGAAAAAGGTTATGAAATAAAAGTATTTGATTTTATTGATGCTAAAAATTCATTGCATTGAAACCCGCTAGAGCAAATTTGAAATAGATTACACAATAAGTCTAAAGAAGATTTAGATGATGATGATTATTCTGCTGCTTTTGAACAAATTATTGAAATAACTAACTCATTAAATTGACCAAAAGGTGAAGATAGCAAAACAATGTGAGTTAATCAAGCAAAAAATGTAATTATTACTGTTATTAAATTTATGCTACTTTATAGTTTGGAAGATGAAACTTTTACAATTAAATCATTTACTTTATCCAATGTTATTTGGTTTTTAGATGATAGAAATTTTAAAAGAGGGATTTGAACATTTAGATTGAAATCATTTTCAAAAAGGAATCATATTTGATGAAAATTTCATGAAGAATGAAATGCATTGCAAGATATTTTTTCAGAAACTTTTAGTGGGATATTAACACATGCATCAAACGTTTTATTGGAATTTCAAAGCAATTTAAATATTCAAAAAATAACAAGTCATATTAATTTTTCAATTGATAAAACAATAAGAAATAACCAAAAACCATGAGTTATTTTTATTTGCTTTCCTGATCACAAACCGATATTTAATTTTTTAATAAATATTTTAATTACACAAATTTATCGGGAAGCAATTGAATTTGCCAATTCTTCTCCAGGAAGAAAACTTAGTCGCATGCTGCAATTTTATTTGGAAGAATTTAATTCATTAAATATTCCCCAAATTTCTGACTGAATGGCTATATCAAGATCAAGAAATATTTTATTTTTGTTAGTGATTCAAGCATTTGAGCAATTGCAAAAATATGGAAGTGATTTAGGTAGTTGAAAATCAATTCAAGCCCAAGTAGGATTAATTTATTTTTTAGAAACTAATTCAGATGAGACACTTGAGTGATTTTCTAAAATGTTAGGGGAAAAAACAATTAAAAAAGAAAGTGTAACTTTTGATAGTAAAAATAAAAAGACGACAACTGTTTCAGAATATGATAAGGCAATAATGACTCCAGCTGAATTAAAATATAAAAAAAAAGAAATGACAATAATATCTTGTGGTTTTTATAAACCAATTGCAATTAATATCAAACCGGCATATGAGTATTTAGAATATGAAGAATATGTTCATCATGCACCAAAAATTGAAATAAATGACTCAGAAATTTGAGATTTTAATCTCATGAAATTATTGAATTTCAATAAAAATGATGAGGTAAACAAAGAAGCTATAAATAAAAAACCCAAAAAACCCAAAAATTAGCTAATAAAAATAATAAAAATGAAAAATGTTATGACAATCTTTTAGAAATATATCTTTTTATTAAAAAGATTGAGGAGATTTTAAATACATGAATACATGATTAAAAACTATTTAAGGAGATTTATTTAATGGATAAAGCACCAGCAATATTGGGATTGGTATTTGGAATAGTCATTGCAATTTTAAGTTTAATATTGTTATTAACAGATTATAAAGATTGTTTTTCAAAAGAATTTTCAAAAAGAAATCAAATGCGATCTATCTATAAACGCCAATGAATATTTACACTTGTAATATGCATAATGTCATTTTTTTTGACAATTTCATTAACAGGATATTTAATCTTTTCTGATTGAAATTTTAAAGACTTACCTGTGATAAATACTTTTACAAAATAAAGGAGAAATCAAATGAATAATTTTTCAACAACTTTAGGGGATGCAACAGATGCATCATCTTCAACACAACAAAATTTAACTTTATTAGCGCAAACTGTTCAAAAATATATAAATATTGTTCTTGGATCAATGGCGGGATTATTAGTTTTAGCCATTATGATTGTTGGGGCAATTGCTTGATTTAAAGCATCAAGAGCTGATAGTGATGAAGAAAGAAGGGCTCAGTTAAAAAAAATCAAATGACTAGCAGGATTTATTGTTTTTGTTGTGATTGCTTGAGCAATATCAGGAATTGTAACAACTATTTTGCAAGGAATATGAAAGGTTCAATAACAAATGGGTTGAATTAATTCAATAGCATATGGTTTTTTTATGATTGGATATGCACCATTAGTGCTATTGCCTCTATTAATCATTGGATGAGTTGTAAAAGCATATCAACTTATTAGTTTTGGATTGCCACAATATTTATTATTTGGTGTTCCATTTGGTGGATCGATTAATAACATTAAATTACCTTATTTATTTGCAAGGTTAGCAATCATTTCAATTTTGATTTTTGCTGTTTTGTTTGTGTTAAGTGCAATTAAGGTTCACTTTCAAAAAAATGATCAACCAAATCCAATTCGAATCGCAATGAAAAATTCTATTTTTGGAACACTTTGATTATTAGGAATTCCGATTGCATTATTTTTGTTTAATACTATTTTTGGAATTATTTTATCACTAGTATTGGGAAGTAATAATGATAGTATTGATAAAACATTATTTCTTGCCTTATACAATGATTCTTGAAGTAATAAAATATCATTTCAAACTTGAATAGATATTTCTAATAGTGGATTTAAAATCCCAATGGGAGTTTATAGCAAATTCGATTGAGGTGAAGGAATTATGCTTTGATTAACAGGGGGAATAATTTGTTTTCCTACATTAATTCCTTTTATCTTCGGAATGTTAGTTTTAGTGCAAAAATATTTCAACAATTTTTCTTATTTGTTATTTCCCCATTTATTGCAGCCGCATCAGTTGCTGATGATGGCAAAAGAATGAAACAATTTCAAGAAATGTATGCATCCAAATCATTTGCAATTTTAGGATTAGTAGTAGGAGTACAACTATATTCAGTATTTATTGGAAGAGCAATGAATTGAATTCGGGGTCTTAATAATATTGATTTTTTTGGCAAACTAATTTTAATTCTAGCAATTACAGCCGGTGGAGCAATTGCTGCAAAAGGAATAACATCTGAAGTTAGTGCCTTTATTGGTGAAAGTGCAAGCATTAGAGAAACAATGGGTGAAACAAAAAATTTAATTGGTTCTTCAATGGCAATGGCAGGTGGAGTTGGGGCAGTTGGCAGACTTGGAAAAAAAGCTTTCATGGGGACTGGAAATAAAATTTTAGGTAAGTCACAAGCATGAGCAAGGTTTGCTCAAGGCGCAGCATTAAAGAAGAAATTAAAAAGTGATTTAAAATCTGGAAAAATTGGGTTGCAGCAATACCAATCAAAATTACAAGAATGAAAAGATGTTGCGACTGCGCAAAAAATCAAGGAAAAAGAGATGAAAAAATTTGAAAAACAAAATCTTAAAGAATATCAGGAACAAGAAAAATTACCAGAAAATCAAAGATCACTTAAATTTCAAGGGTTAGATAAAAAAGAGATGAAAATGTCATATGACCAATTATTAAAAAGAAGTAACAAAGAAGTAAAAAATTATGAAAAACTTGCAAAAAAAGCACAAAAAAGTCCAGAAAAAATAACAAATCTTGAACGAGCAAAAATGGATAATAGTGTATTGCGGATTAAAAATCTAGAACGTCATTTAAATAAAAAGGCACCTAATATGGGAGTATATAATGAATCAAAAAATAAATACAAAAAATCCGAATTTAAAAAAGAAATAGATGATAATTTCAAATATCAAAAAACACTAAAAAACAGTAAAAAATAATGTTACAACCTAAAAATCTTAAAAAAACACAAGGGCATTTTTGACGCTCATTTACGTGAATGGATTTTTTTGTTGGTTCATTAATTATTATTGTATCAGTATTAATTGGATATACAGTTTTACCTCCGCATATTCCCCGAACTTGAAGTTTAGTTTTAAGTATATTTGTTGCAATTGCTTTTAGTCCTTTTTTGATTAAATCAAATAAGTATAATTGTCGGGTTTATGTTTTATTATTTCGTGCAATCAAGTATTTATTTTCAGTTAAAAAATTTGATAAAAAACATGCTAATCCAAAATTATTAATTCCTTATTCAAGCATTTTTGAAAATAAATTTGTTAAAACAAAACCATTAAAAACTGGAACAAAATATTTAGCAATATTAAAGTTTCAAGGCAAAAGTCCTTGAAATGAAGACAATGAAGATAAAGACGCATTTTTAAATAAATTTGTGCAAATAATTGATACAACTGACAAACATATAACTTTCATTCGAACTAAAGAATTAATTGATTACACTAATAATTTTTATAATTTAAAGCAAAATTTTGATGCAAAGTTAAAAAACTTAAACAAAAAGAATGTTTCAAAAGAAATAAAAGATAACTATTTAAGTTATTATGAAAATTTATATAATGATTTTGATATTTTAGATACAAGACTATTAGTAGATACCTACTATGTGGTTTTATATGATAAATCAATTTCCGAATTAAAAAAGAATTTAAACAACATCACTGCAATTTTTAATTCAATGGATATTGATACAACGTTGGTTGAAGGACTACATTTAATAAAATTTTTGGCAAAATTAAATAACAAAGAAATTGATGAAGAAAAAGCAAATCAATATCTTGAGCAACAAATTAATTCGCAGCGTCAGGCTTTAATAAAAAACAAAGAAGTAGATTTTATTGAGAAACAAACTTTCAAAACAAAAGTTAAAGAATTTTTTAAATTTTTAAAAGAAGAATTTAAAAAACTTTTTTCAAAAAAGAAAAACAAACAAATAGCAAATAAAAATAATCAAGTTAAAGTTGAAAAAAAAGAAAATAAACTTCTTGCTTTAGATGACATCTTAGCAAATGATCATGTTATTTTTAAACATAATTATTTCATTCAGGATAGCAAGTATTGTTCAATTCATACAATAAGTGAATTACCACTAGATTTACAAGAAGGTTGAGCAATTGATATTTTTGCAAATAACTCAACAATTGTTTGAAATTTAGGAATCTTTAATGAAGCAACACAAGCGACATTATTGGATAAAACTGGAAAAAAAATTAGTGATAATTCTTCAATCATTAAATCAAGATACTATCAAAAAGCAGGTGGATTACAATTAGAGGCCTTAGAATATCTAGAAAATCAATTACAAGTTAATAAAAATGCGCTAACAAATAGTTCGCTAATGATAATTAATTGTGCTGATAGTTTAAAGGAATTAAGAAAAATTGAACAAAAAAATTTCTTAAATGTCAAAAGAGCAAAATTAAATATTAATCCAATTCCTTTCAAACAATTTGAAGGAATGGCACAAAGTTGTTTAATAACTACAAATAATTTAAATGAAGCAATTCCGATGTCCTCATACAATGTTGCTTATGGATGACCTTTTGAAAATGAAACTAATAATGATGGTAACAGTTTTATTTTAGGAGAAACAACTGCAACAGGTGAACCAATTATTTTTAACCAATTTTATAAAAATTCATCAAGACGGGTTAATTATAATATGTTTACAGTTGGTTCAAGTGGCAAGGGAAAAAGTACTGATGTAAAAAAAGCAATTCTAGGTCATTTGGCAACAAATAATAAAGTTTATATAATTGATCCCCAAAATGAGTATGCAAAATTAGGAAAAAAATTTGGTGGAACATTAATTGATTTGGGTTTGGGATATAAAACGATCATAAATCCGCTTCAAGTGCAAATTCAATTATTTGATGATCAAGATGACCAAAGTATTAAATTAATTATTAATAAGCACCTTGAATGATTAGAAACATTTTTTAAATTAATTAATCCTGATTGAGTGCAAGATAATTTTGTCTTTTTAATGTCATTTGTAAGAAATCTATATGAAAAACTTGGAATTTATAATCTTACAAGTTACCAGGAATTAGCTGAATTTGATTATCCAATTATGTCAGATTTGATTGCGGAATTGAGAAAATATCAATTTAAAGATGAATTTGAAAAAATCCGTAAACAAAATCTTTTAGCAAATATCATTGATCGTTTAAGTTTTGATTTTGAATATAATGGTAAATATGAATATGTTTACAATGGTAAAACTAATATTGATTTAAGTAATGATTTTATTATTTTTAATACCCAAAAATTATTTGATACTTCAGCATCAAGTGGAAAAGTTGGTTTATTTGTGTTACTAAGTTTTATTCAAAATCAAATCTTTAATAATGTAATTGAAAATCCCAATATTAATACAGTCTTAGTTATTGATGAGTTGCATATGTATATTGATCCAAACAATAGCGCTACACTTGATTTTGTTTATACAATGACAAAAACAGTTCGGAAATTCAATGCTGGAATGATTCTTTGCACGCAAAATCCATCTGATTTTTTAGGAAGTGCATTAATCACAAAAAAGGCAGAAGCAATCTTACAAAATTGCCAATATGCAAAATTTTTTGGACTAAAACAAAAAGACTTGGAAGCAGTTATGGATATGTTTAAATCTTCAGGTGGACTAAATGGTTCGCACCAAAGATTTTTAGCAGATTCTGAAATTGGAAATTTGATTTTTTCATTGCATATGTATTCTAAAATCAAATCATCAATTTATTATAATGATTTTGAAAAAGAGCTATTTTTTGAAAAGGGCTATATTGGTGATAAAAATTAATTTGAATAATTTTCATAACCTAACTCATTGAATAAATATAATGAATTTAACAAACAAAATAAAAAATACTTTAATTAAAAAACTGATTTAAAAATAAATTCAATATTTACTAAACCTAAAATTTAAAAATAAAATCTTTATAACTTAACTTTAGAATTATTTTTAGTAAAGCAAAAATATTTTCTTATTTGCAAAAAAATCAAACAAAAAATAAACTTCAAAAAATCACCAAAAAAGTTTTTACTTAAAAAATAAACAAAAAAATTTCAGTAATTATGAGGTTGATTCATCAAATTTAGATAATAAAATAATTTGCCAAATATACCAATTATCAATTAAGTATTTTAGATATTAATTCTATTGGCAGCAAAGATAGGAATAAATAATGAAAAAAATAAAAAATAAAAAATTATGGTTACTTTTTTTATCCCCAATTAGTTTCGCCCCTCTTTTTTCAATTTCAGCAAGTTCATACATCATTGAAACAAAGTATTATGAATTTCCTGATGATTGAAATAAAGAAACTATTGAAAATTTAACATTTTCACCTGGAATTTCTTATTCTCATTTGTGAATTTTTGATTCTATAGATAAATATAAATGAGAATATAAATATGAATATTCTACAGAAATTCCTGGTTCGCATGGACATGAGTGAGATCACTGAGAAGATTGCTCTCATGCTTATACAGATATTGTCAAAGTAGATAATTATGATAAATTAGTTGATTCACTTAGTGAAAAAATAAATTTTGTAAATAATGAAAAAGAAAGATTAGAAAATCAAATCAAAGAAGATCTAAAAAAATGAAATATAGATTTAAATAGTGTTTATGAAATTGAGTGAAAATTAGAAGCAAAAAAAGCTGGTTTTTCTACTGAAAGATGAAGAGGAATTGAAGAAAAAAATTTAACTGATTTGCATATAAAATTTTTTTACAAAAAAACAACAATTGATGATAGAAAAAAATTTAAAAATTCTTGGTATAAATGAAAAAATCAAATATTAAACAATCAAACAAGTTTTAATATCCATACTGATACAGGTGGAAAATTAGATTATGAAGAAAAAGATCCAAGATTTGCCCAAGGTAACAAATCAAATAAATATTATTTAGACCAATTTATTTCCAATCTTAATGATAAATTTAATAATGAAAATGACTTAAAATTAGGTTATTTAATAAAAGATAGTAATGAACATATTGACTTATTTTTACAAAAGGATAACGTTAGATCTATTTTGGCTGAAAATATAAAAATTAACTTAATTCCAACCAATGCATATACAACAAGGGAATTAGTTGATAGATTAAAAATTAAATTAGGAAATTGGGTAGATTTTGAAAAAAATACTACTCAATTAGTTCCAGATGAATTAGTTAGGGATCCTGAAGACAATAAAGAAATTGATTTGAAGGGTAAAAAAAGATGAGGAGGAAAATGAATTGCCCATAGTCCAACAAAAATCCTTTTTGATGCAGATTTAGATGAAACTGAAATTATTAAAATAAATGGTAAAAAAATTGATGTTTTAGACCGTCATTTTGAAATGGAATTATTAGATGATCGAAAAAATTCAAATGATAGTGAAAGAGTTTTTGATGCCGACTTATTTGAACCAAAGAAAGATGATGAAAAAACAGAAGATAACTCACATGCCAAAAATGAATATAAAATTGAAATATTAAAATATGCAAAAAAAGGAAATTTGGATAAGGACTTAGAATATACTTATACAAAAGTTATTAAAATTGATAGTCGTTCATCACAAATGAATTTCAAATGATTTGCTTGAGATCCCCAAAAAAATCCCAAACAAAAAGAATTAATTGAAGAATATTTAAAAAATGAAAAAGGTGAAGTTTTAAGAGATAAAAATAACAATCCGATTTTAAATCCAAAATATGACCCCGCGATTGATAAAGAAACAGGAACTAAAAAGCAATTAGTTTGATTTGATTTTTCAAAATATACAAAAGAAAATAGAATGTTCATTGATGCAAATAAACAATTTTTAAAAGAAAAAGATTTTTCAATTTATTATCAAGATGATGAGCAACAAAAAAATTACTACTCAATAACAAAATTACCTTATAATTCAAAAACTTTATTTGCTCCTCATAAAGGCATTAAGGATTTAGATAATGGGGTTATTATGGAAGCTTCAGTGTTGGGTAAGGGTGCTTTAAAAACTTTAATTGGAAAAAATAAAAATTTTACTTTATTCAAATTAAATGAAGAAGGTTATTTTGAAAAACCATTATATAGTGATAATTATTATTTAAATCTAACAAATGAAACATCAGATAATTCTTATTTTTCATCATCAGGAATTTGATTATTTGCTTCAAATACTGAGAAAGCTATTTCTAATTTCAAACTAATTTTAATAAAAGAAAATAGTAATCCGCAATCACTTTTTACAGATAATTTACCAAAAATAAGCAATGTAACACCATTATTTAAAACTAAACAAGGTCTAAATTTTTATAATTATTTATTAAAAAAAGAATTGAGTTTGAAGCAAATTGAAAAATTAACTTATGAAGATGCAATGGAACATTACAAAACATATATTAATGCTTTATATGAAAATCAAAAGTTAACAAATGAAATTGAAATAATTCCAAAGTTCAAACCAATTCCTCAAGACCATTATTCAACTACTGAATTTAAAGCAAAATATTTTGGCGATGTGAATGCTTTTGCAAATTTATATTTAGATGATTTTGATTTTAAAGAATTAGTAAAACTTGATAAGCTTGAATTTAATCAAGATAAAACTGGAGTCATTGCTTCATTTTCATTATTAACAAATGAATTAATTTATTATTTAAATCGCCAAGTTTTTATTCCAATTAAGTTTAGAGATATTGAGATAAATAAAAAAATCATTAACCTGAAATTAAATCAAGAATATATTATTCATACAGCAAAAAATTCTTTAAAATCAAACTTTTTAGAGAAATTAAATAAGAAAGAAATTTTTAAAATCTCTGAAGATGAATTTCAAAAAATTAATATTTCATATGTATTTAATTTAGATATAAATGAATTAGTAATTAATGTTGATTTGGCAGAAAAATATAAAAATGAATATAAATTAGAACCGTCCCATAGTTTTAGAATGATAATAAATAGTTTTAAAACCAAAGAGGAAGATGAATTGGATGATGATATTTTTTCTAATTTAGAATTAAAAGAAATTAATTTACGTGGTATTACAGATAAAAAAGAAGCAGAAATTTTTATTCTTAATGAATTAAAAAAACATTTACCAAATTTAGAAATAAATAAGGATTATGCAATTAAGAATTTAGATACTGTTGTGACAGAAAGAATTTATCCACAAGCAAATATTTCACCTCTTAATCCACCACTTTCATCCTTATTAATTTTAGAAGCAAAATCACCAAAAATTGGGTATAAAAGAATTCCTGTTATTAATACAGTTAACAAAATCCTTGAAAATGATTTTGATTTAGCAACAAAAAAATTAATTGATTTTGAACTAAATGAAAATAGACTTTCTTTATTAAGAAAAAAAATTATTGATGAAATTAATCGCCAATTTTTAACTGAAGAATTTGAAGTTAATAAGGATATTGAAATTATTAATTTTAATGCGGGTATTGAATTTCTAGCGCAAGGGAAAAATCATTCATTTCAATTTATTATCAAAGGATTAAATGCTAAAATTAAAAATCAAACAACAATTAATGTTAAGAATACTGCCAAATTTGTTGTTGACGATGAAGACCCAAGTTATGAACCGGGTGATGAAAATAACCCTGAAAAAGCAATTTTATATAACCTAGGAGTCTTAAAATTAGATGAATTAAGCTTTATGCAACATATTTTTTCAGAATTAAAAACAAAAATCATTAATGAAATCATTAAGCAAATTCAATCAAAGTATTTTATTGAACATAATAAACACTATAAAATTGATGATAACAATCTTAATATTTTAGTTAGAGAAATTGGCAAAAAATCAGAAAAACCTATTTCAAAAATACTAATACTTCAACCAATTGAAAAAGTTTCAAAAAATACTGCATCAATAAAAATAACTAATCATAATAAATTATTTGAACCAATTGATGATATTGATAATCCAAATAATTCCCTTTCTCCGCAAGAACAAGCTGCAAGAAGAAAAAAATTCTTATTAATATTTATCCCAATCACAATTTTAGGACTAGTAATCATTGGATTAGTCATTTGATTAATATATATAAGAAAATTTAAAAATAAAATTTCATAAATATTTTTAACCCCCTTTTTCTAAAATTTATTAATCAATATAATGCAATATTAAAATAAATTGCTAGGAGATAACTCTTTATTAACTTAAAAATACTTAATGTTAGCTTTTAAAATAAAAAAACTAATGCAAGCATTATGCTTGTGTTTTTTATAATTTCAAAATATTTTTCTTAGCAATAATAAATTATTATTATTTCTAATTTAGAAATTTTTCCAATCGAAATTTCATTCATAAATAAAATTATATAAAAAATACAAACCCTTTTATTCAGGTTTGTATACTCTTTCTTTCTTGATTCCGTCAAGGAGTATTATAAAAATACGCGAGACATGGCCAGCAAAGAGTTTTTCTGCCAATCGTACACAATAATTTTAACAAAAAATAATTTAATATTATTAATTTTCTTAAATTTTAAATTTTCAATTAAATTTATTTTTATAATGTGAAATTATCATGTTTAATCTTTCCTTAACTTCTGATTCATATATCAAATGTGGCTTATCAATTTTGTCAACTAATTGAATATTTTTTCAAATAAAATCATAATATTTCAATAATTCTGGTTCAAAATTCGTTCTTACTTCATGTTTTATATTAGCTCTTTTATCTAAAATATGTTGCATTGGTTGAATGAATTTATGATATTCATTTCATGCTCATTTATAAGCATGACGAAAATCAGTTTCATATTGATAGTTAGGACCACCAGGAAATAATTGCAATGTATTTAAATTATTTTTCTCTTGTGAGGCATAACCTAATAACTGTGATAATTTCATATAATTTAAAGTTTTTTCTTTAAACTTTCTAAATGATAAACTAATTTTTTTAAATCTTAAATTTTGTTCAAGAGTTTTTGATTCATCTCACTCAAAATTTCCTCCATTAATTGAATTTGTCATTGCAACCTGAAGTTCTAAGTAAGCAACTAGCATTTCTCATAAGTCAACTTGCATTGAATAAACTTTAACCCGATTTCTTCAATAATAATCTTCTTCTTGATAATCAATTGCCATTGTGTTATGATCAAATTTGGGATTTTTTTCATAAAATTGAGTACTTAAAAATAATTCATTTTTAAAGTTACCTGAAAAACTAAATATCCGATTATATTTTCATAATAATGATGGTAATTTATAAACTTTATCCTTATAATTATCTTTTCTTTCACTATTAAAAACATCTAATTCTCTATATATTCAAGTTGACCTCCAATTATCTCATTTTTTGTATCCCCAAGCATCTTTTGGATTTGAATTATCAATTTCAGAATCTCAAAGTCTAATATGCGGCATTAGGACTTCAAACATTTTATCTATTGCTGGACGGGCTTTATTAGGGATACTTTGATAAAAATTAAATTCCCTATCATATTTAGTATCTTCTAGAATTTCTAAAATTTTTTTAACCAAAATATTATATTCAAGTGGACTTATTTCTTTTTTGTTGACTGCATTATCTTTAATAAGACTATTATTTAGATAATGCTTAAGATTTCGAATATAGTATGATGCATTGGCAAATGTAGGAATATCTTTTTCACCAATTAAGTTTGAAAAAAGATGATAAGTTTCTACATTTGGCAAAAGTTTTTTAAATCCTTCGGCATTATTTTTTAATACCAAATCAGCATAATATACCTTTTTATAATCAATATTATCTTCTTTATCAATCTTATAAACTATATTGTCATATTCAAATTTAGTTGGTTGAATATCATCTTTTTGTTGATTAGGTTGTTTATTATTATCACCATTATTATTGTCATTGCTATTATTAGGAAATGGATCTCTATAATTTGGATCATTGCTATCAGGTTTAGGTTTGGGCATCGGGACTGGTGTTTGCATTCAACAACTTATTGCCGAAATTGATATTAATGCACTAAATGCTAGAGGTGTACTTAGAACTAAGAATTTACTTAGTTTCTTCATACTTTTCCTTTGTAATAAAATTTTAATTTCTTTATTTTAAATATAATTTTATCCTTTTTTAGATTTTAAATAATTAACTTTTTCTTTTTATTTCAGATTGTTTTGAATTAAAAAAATAAGGTGAATTCTATATAAATTTTAGATACATTTGAAGAATTTTATGAATAAATTTTTATAAAATTTATTAATAATGTAATAAAATTTAAAATGCAAGTGTAATATGTATTACATAGGATTGGCAATTCTGGTTCTTGCTTACTAATGTCTACCATATTGAAATGACAAAATAAGGAAATAGGACTGGAGCTAAATTTAGAAATAAACTTACTTTTACATATCATTTTAATAATACAAGGAGCAAAAAAATGGAAAATAAATTATTAATTGGGGGAGTATATAGGTTAACAAATAATGAAACTAAGTTAGCAATATGAAAGGATAAATTAAAATCACTAATTGATGAAAATGAAACAAATTATTCTTTTGTTTTCTTTTTTTCAAATGAACAAGTATACTGCCTTAATCTTTGCATATTAATAAATAATAATAAAGACCAAATTAAAAATAATGAAGATAATTTAATATTTGAAACTGATTTATATGATGGGCAAAAAGAAATAGCTATTAATTGTTCAACTGTTTATATAATGAATCAAAAATTATTTGAAAATTTATATATTGAAGATGAAGAAGATATTTTTCAAATATCTCCATATGTGTATGATAAGGTGATGAAAACAATACATAAAAACGGGGATAAAATTAAATATTTGGAGATTGATGATTCTCAGTTTTAAGATTAATAATATTTGATGATTTAAAACAAAAAAATATTTTTCCCAAAAATAAAAAATCACAAAAATTTTCTAATTTTTTTTAATCTTTGTTGATAATACAATAAAAAAAAGCAAATTATTGGCAATGTGGTTAGCTTTAGAATGCTTAAAAATTTCTTAGTATTTTATGATACTTCTAATTTTTTCTTCATCTTAAAAAATAAGGTAATTCTTTTTTGTTTTAGGTTAAAATATGCTAGAATTTATTTAATTCTTACAACCAAGAAAATAATTGGAGATTAAACAATTCCTAAACTATGTGTTTGCAGTGTTGTGTTTTGATATCTTTTGGAGCATATTTTTGATATGCGAGGAATTAAAACAAATCAAGATACAATATATTACCAATATAATTTGGTAGTTCTAAATAAAAAATTCAAATGCAACAATGTTGCATTTGCTTTTTTTATAACAAACTCATTAGTAGGTTTGTATACCTTTTTTTCTTGTATTTCATCAAGAAATATCATAAAAATAAACAAGAGATGACTAGCAAGGAGTTTTTCTTCCAATCATACATAAAATTTAATAAGTATATTATTGGATATTATTAATTTTATTCAATCTTAAATTTTCAATTAAATTTATTCTTATAATGTGAAGTTATAATATTCAATCTTGCATTAGCTTCTGATTCAGGTATTAAATGAGGTTTATTTATTTTGTCGACTAATTCAATATTTTTTCAAATAAAATCATAATATTTAGCATATTTTGAGTCAAAATTTCTTCTTAAATCGGACTCTATATCACCTCTATCATAAAAAACATGTTGCAATGGTTGAATGAATTTATGATATTCATTTCATGCCCATTTATAGGCATGACGAAAATCAGTTTCATATTGGTAATTAGTACCACCAGGAAACAACTGTAGCGTAATTGGATTATTTCTTTCTTGTAGAGTATAACCAAATAATTGTGATAATTTCATATAATTTAAAGTTTTTTCTTTAAAGTTTTTAAATACATCATCAATTTTTTTCTCTCTCAAATTTTTCTTTAAAGTTTTTTCTTCATCTCACTCAAAATTTCCGCCATTAATTGGATCTGTCATTGCAACCTGAAGTTCTAAGTAAGCAACTAGCATTTCTCATAAATCAATTTGCATCGAATAAACTTTAACCCGATTTCTTCAAAAGTAATCAAATATTTCATAATCAATTGCCATTGTATTTTGATCAAATTTAGGGTTTTTTTCATAAAATTGAGTACTTAAAAACAATTCATTTTCAAAAGACCCTGAAAAACTAAATATTCGATTATATTTTCATAATAATGATGGTAATTTATAAACTTTATCAAAATAATGCTCTTCTCTTTCACTATTAAAAACATCTAATTCAGTATATTCTCAAGTTGAACTTCAATTATTTCATTTTTTATATCCTCAAGCATCCTTTGGATTTGAATTGTCTGTTTTAGAATCTCAAATATTAATATGAGGCATTAAAAATCGAAATATTTTATCTTTTGTTGTTTTCGCTTGTTCAGGAATAGTTTTAGTAACATTAAATTCTTCACTAAATTTAGTGTCTTTTAGAATTTGTAAGATTTTTCTAACCAAAGTATTATATTCAAGTGGATTTATTTCTTTTTTATTAGTTGCATTGTCTTTAATAAAACTATTATTTAGATAATGCTCTAGATTTCTAATATAGTATGATGCTGCTGCAAATGTAGGAATATCTTTTTCACCATTTAATTCCTTAAAATTTTGATAAGTTTCAACATTTGGTAAAAGTTTTTTAAATCCTTCGGCATTATTTTTTAATACCAAATCAGCATAATATACCTTTTTATAATCAATATTATCTTCTTTATCAATCTTATAAACTATATTGTCATATTCAAATTTAGTTGGTTGAATATCATCTTTTTGTTGATTAGGTTGTTTATTATTATCACCATTATTATTGTCATTGCTATTATTAGGAAATGGATCTCTATAATTTGGATCATTGCTATCAGGTTTAGGTTTGGGCATCGGGATTGGTGTTTGCATTCAACAACTTATTGCTGAAATTGATATTAATGCACTAAATGCTAGAGGTGTACTTAGAACTAAGAATTTACTTAGTTTCTTCATACTTTTCCTTTGTAATAAAATTTTAATTTCTTTATTTTAAATATAATTTTATCCTTTTTTTAAGTCTTTATAATCAATATATTTTATTTTTATTTATAAGAAAAAAAATATTATCTATATTTTAAATTATTTATTAACTTCAAAATTAAAAAATCAAATTAAAGAAATACTTAATTTTTTTTATTTTGATATCTTATTTAGTTTTAAACTATATTACAATTTAATTCTTAATAAGGATTTGGATTAAACTTATAAATTAACTCAGTAGTTTTAATTTTTTAATTCATATTTATTATTTGAAACGGTGAAATCTAATAGCTAAATCAAAAAAAATAGATTTTAGTAATAAACTTGCTTTTTTTATGCTTTTTTCATATTTAAAACATATTAAATAAATTACTAATATACAAGAAATTACAAAAATAGAATTATTAATAATAAATGTGATAAGAAATTAAAATTAGCTTTTTTTATAAAAATCAAGTTTATTTTTTAAATCAAATGAATTTTTAAAAATTAGACTAATTTAATAAACAAAAAATAGTTTTCAAATTAAGTTTAAATAATAATCTAATGGAAAAATAAAATATTTTTTACATTTTCTAAAAATATATAGTAAAATTTAGATATAAATATATTATTTGATATATTTATAAGATTGGCGGTGGTGGTTCTTGCCGGCCCTGTCTACCATCTGAGATGACGAAATAAGGAAGTAGAACTAAAAAGCAGGTCAATAATAAACTTGCTTTTTTTTATTCAATTTAAATAAATAATCTTAGGAGAAACAAACATAATGAATAATGAAATGATGATTGGTATAGTTTATAAAAAAAGGAATAAAGGAAATAAATTACCAATAGCAAAAGATAAATATGGAAATCTAATTGAAGGTCATGGTACAAATAGACCTTATGTTATCTTTTATTCAGATAAAAAAGTATACTATCTTAGTCTTAAGTCAATAACAAATCAAAATAGGATTCAAACTAAGAATGATAAAACTAATTTTATATCTAAAATTGATACATATGGCCAAGAAAAAGAAATAGCTATCAATTGTTCAGTTATTAATGTAATGGATCGAGACTTATTTGAGAGTTTATATGTTGAAGATAAAAAAAATAATTTTCAAACATCACCGCAAATATATGATGAAGTTATGAATATCTTATATAAAAATATCAATTATATTAAATATTTTGAAGTTGATCATTTTGATTTCAAAAATAATAATACGATTTGAAAAACAGATGAACAAGCAATTAAAAATCAAAAAATATGTGTACCAATAATAAAAGCTTATGCTAATATTGACAGAAAAATAATTGATAAATTGAAACAAGACCCAAAAAAGTTTTATCAATATGTTGAAGATGTTTATAAAAAAGTGGGTGATAATAATAAAAAAGTAAATGATAATTATAAAAAAGCAAATGATAATGATAAGGAAGAACTAGATAATAAACGACCCTTAAGGTTATAAAGTAAGATAATTTGATCTTAATTTTAGATTAGATTGATAAATTAGGTGTTTTTTTACAATGAATACTATTTAATTATTAAATTAAAATAATTAGACTACTAAGTAATTAGTAGTTTTTTTTAATATCTTTTTTTCTTAAGAATGCAAATAAATACCTAATAAGAAAAATACAAACATAATAGTTTGTATTAGTCTAAATTTCTTGTTTGGAAGTTTGACTAGACCAATTTCTCAGCTAAAAACAACCAAAACTAACTATATTTTATAAATATATTTTTATGAAATAAAAAATTAATGATTTGATAAATTGTTTATTAAAAAAATATTACTTAATTTTAAATTTATTTTATTTCAATTTCGTATATCTGATTTTTTTACCAATACCTTTTAGTTTTATTTCTCCTAATTGAACAAGATTTCTTAACGATCTTTCAATTGAACTTAAACTTAATGTGGGGCAAAGTTCACAAATATCTTGTTTACTAAAACTTCCCATTTTTAATGAAATAGCTTTTCTTACAATATCAATTGCTAAAAGTTTTTCTTCAATTACAAAAGACTTATCTTTTAATTCTTTGTATCCTGCAAGAATAATCCCTAAGATATATTTTATAAAAGGAATAACGTCTTCTTTTTCTTCATGTCAGTTAATCCCTGCAATTTGTAATGCTTGATAATAATCAATTTTAGTATTGGCAATTAAAGATTCTAAAGAAACATATTTACTTACAAAAAATCCGCTTTTATATAACAAAAGTGTTGTTAATAATCGACTTATTCTACCATTTCCATCATTAAAAGGATGAATACATAAAAAATCATGAATAAAAATTGGAATCAAAATAAGCGGTTCAACTAAAAAATTATTAATAGCTTGGTTAAATTCATCACATATTTTTTCTAAGGCAATTGGTGTTTCGAATGGTGAAATAGGTTTAAATAAAATTTCTTGATTGCCATCTGCATAATTTATAGTGATGTAATTTTGAACATTTTTTATTTTACCAGCTAGAGGATTATTAGTGTACTTTAACATTATTTTATGCATTTGCAAAATATAGTTTTTTGAAAGAGGAAGATCTTCAAAATTATCATTGATTATATTTAAAATTTCTTTATATCCCATAATTTCTTTTTCATTTTTATTTCTTGGCAAAATCTTGTTGGCCATAATTTTTTTAAATCTTTGAGTTGTTGTAATAATTCCCTCAATTTCATTTGAAGTCATTGTGCTAACGTTTTTTGTATTTTCAACAAGTTGATCCAATTTTTTTGATTCTTGTTTAATAAAAAACTCAGTTTTTCCTTTGTAATGATAAATTGCTGTGATTAAACTTAGTATTTCTGAATCTCATTTAATTTCATTAATTTTTGAATAATCAAAATTTCGCATCATTATCCCCTTATTTTCCCTTTAAATATACCATAATTTAAGGGCAAAATCACAAATAAAGGGAAAAATAAATCTTCAATTTGCATATAAGTCAATCAATTTAATAAAAAACAAATCTTAAATAAGATTAATATTTATATTTTAGGACATTAAAATTGGTCATGTTCAAAATTAGGTGGATAAGTATTTAAAGTACTAATTTTAATTTGACTTCTTATAAATTTTGTATTTATTTTTTAAGCATTTTTTTAGAGTAATACAACTAAAAATAATTATATGTTGAAACTATAATTGAATATCTAATTAAATTGCGGTTCATAATAATTTTTTAATAAATAAATTTATTATTTTTATTAATAAGTCTTAATTATAATTTTCAAAAATTAATGATGAGTTTCAAATAAAAATGATGTTTAAAAAACGTATTAAGATTTAAAATTTATCTTTTAATTTTAAATTTTTTTTATTGAATATAATTTAATCAATATGAAAGATAAAATAATAATCAAAAATGCAAGAGAAAATAATCTAAAAAATATTAGTTTAGAAATTCCTCGCAATAAATTTATTGTTTTTACAGGACTATCTGGTTCAGGAAAAAGTTCACTTGCATTTAATACTATTTATGAAGAAGGAAGAAGAAGATACGTTGATAGTTTATCAAACTATGCCAAACAATTTCTTGGTGGATCAAAAAAGCCAGATGTTGATAGTATTGAAGGACTAAGTCCAGCAATTTCAATTGAACAAAAAACAGTTCATAATAACCCTCGGAGCATTGTTGGAACAGTAACTGAAATATATGATTATTTGCGGTTACTTTTTGCAAGAATTGGTAAACCTTTTTGTCCAAATCATAAAAAAGAAATCACTGCCCAAAAAAGCAGGGATATTATTAATCATGTTTTAACCCAAAAACCTGGTTCAAAAATATTCATTATGTCACCAATTGTTATTAACCAAAAAGGTTCATTTGCAACAGTTCTAGCAAAACTTAAAAAAGAAGGTTTTTTAAGAATTAAAGCAAATAATGAAATTTATGAATTAGAAAATGAAATTAAACTTGACAAAAACAAAAAATGAAATATTGATTTGATTATTGATCGGATCACCCTTTCAGAACAGCAAGAAATTAAATCAAGAATTTCTGAAGCAATTGAGATTGCCTTGCAATATTCAAATGGTTTGGTAACAATTGAAGTTCTTGATGGAATTAAAAATACTTATTCAATTTATCACAGTTGTGAACATGGTGATTTTGATATGCCCAAAATCGAACCACGACTTTTTTCATTTAACTCACCAAATGGGATGTGTTTAAAATGTAAGGGTTTAGGTATGTTACAAAAAGCTTCTTGAGATCTGATTTGTCCAGATAAAAATTTATCAATTAATAAAGGTGCGATTTTATTTTATAAAAATTTCATGAACACGCCAAATTTAGAATGACAAGAATTTGATAAATTACTAAGTTTTTATCAAATTGATAAAAATTTGCCAATCAAAGATTTATCAAATTTTGAACTTGAAATTTTAAAATTTGGTTCAGTTGAAGATATTACATATACCCTTATTGCTGAAAGTGGTAACCGTTATGAAAGATCAAAACATATTGAAGGATTATGTGAAAAAATTGAGCGCAAATATTTTGATACATCTTCAAATGACGCAAGAGTTTATTATTCAAAATATTTAATGGATATGCCTTGTGATGAGTGTAAAGGTAAAAGATTAAACAAATTTGCTTTGGCAACCAAAATCAATAACCTTGATATTTTTGAAATTTGCAATAAATCAATTGAAGAGCTAAAAATAATTTTAAATGAGATTAAGTTATCTGAGATGGAAAAAGAAATTACAAACTTAATTTTGATTGAACTAAACCATCGCATTGATTTTTTAATTAATGTTGGATTACAATATTTAACACTTAATCGAAAAGCTGAAACTTTATCAGGTGGTGAAGCACAACGAATTCGTTTAGCCACACAAATTGGCGCAAATTTAACTGGTGTTTTATATGTTTTAGATGAACCATCAATTGGATTGCACCAAAAAGATAATGAAAAATTGCTAAATTCATTAAAAAAAATGGTTGAATTAGGCAATTCCTTAATTGTTGTTGAACATGATGAAGAAACAATTCGTGAGGCTGATTTCATTGTTGATATTGGTCCAAAAGCCGGCGAACATGGTGGTGAAGTTGTTGCTGCTGGAAATTTAGAACAAATCATGAATGAGCAAAAAAGTATCACAGGACAATATCTAGCTAAAAAACTTGAAATCAAGATTCCTAAAAGTCGTCGTTCAGGAAATGATAAAATTTTAAGCATTAAAAATGCTTCAGCAAATAACTTAAGAAATATTAGTGCGAAATTTCCACTTGGCAAATTCATTGCTGTAACTGGGGTTTCGGGGTCAGGAAAATCTTCATTAATTAATCAAGAATTAGTCAAAGAATTAGATACATTTTTTAAAAATCCAGGAAATTATATTAATCAAAAAAATAAATTATCAGGATATTTAGAAATTGATAAATTAATCAAAATTGACCAAAGTGCAATCGGAAGAACACCACGTTCAAACCCAGCAACATATACTGGAGTTTTTGATGATATTCGGGAAATTTTTGCAAATGTTGAAGAGTCAAAAATTCGTGGATATACACGTTCAAGATTTTCTTTTAATGTTCCAGGAGGTAGATGCGATAAATGCGAAGGTGATGGTGTGATTAAAATTGAAATGCATTTTTTACCTGATGTTTATGTTACTTGTGACCATTGTGATGGTCAAAGATATAATTATGAAACACTTGAAATTAAATACCATGGTAAATCAATTAGTGATATTTTAAATATGACTGTTGAACAAGCTTATAATTTCTTTTCTTTAAGATCTAAAATTAAAGATCAACTTCAAACATTATTAGATGTTGGACTTGGCTATATTAAATTAGGCCAAAATGCAACAACACTATCTGGTGGTGAAGCTCAAAGAGTTAAATTAGCAACTTATTTACAAAAAAAACCAACAGGAAAATCATTATATATTTTAGATGAACCAACAACAGGACTACATTCATACGATGTCCAAAATCTTTTAAATGTTTTAAACCGAATTATTGATAATGGCGATACAGTTATTGTGATTGAGCATAATTTAGATGTCATTAAATGTGCCGATTATATTATTGATTTAGGACCGGGGGGCGGAAGACTTGGTGGGCAAATTATTGCAACTGGAACACCTGAACAAGTTGCTAAAATTCCCGAGTCTTACACTGGACAATATTTGAATAAAATCTTAAATAATTCTTAAATTAAAATATAATTTATTACAAATTTATTTTAGAAAATAAAATAAATTAAATTTTAATAAAACTTTCTTAATTGAAATGAAAGGAGAAAAATAGCAAATGAAAGATTATGCTGGTGTTAGTTTACAAATTGGTCCTTTTTATGTTTATTCATTAACAATGATGTTAGGAATGTTGTCATCAATTTTGACTGTTGTTTATTTTTGAAAAAGAGAGAAGTGACCTTTTGATCAATTAGCAATTTTAATTTTTATTGCTTTACCAACAGCAATTATTGGGGCAAGACTTTTCTTTGTAATTCAGCAATTAATCGAACACCGCGGTTGAGTCAATGGACCATGATATAAAATGTTTTTTATCTGAGAAGGTGGATTATCAATCCATGGGGGAGTAATTGTTTCAACAATTTGTTGTATTGTTTATGTTGTTTTTGCAAAAAGTGCCAAGACAATTGATCTAAAAAAAGCATTTTCAATCATTTTACCAGCTGTTTTAATTGGTCAAACAATTGGACGTTGAGGAAACTTTGCAAATCACGAAGTTTATGGTCAAATCATGCTTGAAAATTCCTTAGCATTTAAAATCTTGCCGCAAATAATTCGTGAGCATATGTTTATTAATGGACATTACCGTTTACCACTATTTTTATATGAATCAGTTGCAAACTTAATTGGATACATCATTCTAGTTTGAATTTTAAACAATTACAATTGATTAAAACCAGGAACAACTGGAGCACTATATATTTTATACTACGGAATCGTTCGTTTTGGTATGGAACCACTACGTCAAGATAACTATAATATTTATAAAGTAATTTCAGCTTTATACATTATTACTGGTTTGGTGTTGTTAGTTTTATTTGAATTTGTAATTAAACTAAATTACAATGTTTATAAAATCTATAAATACAGAAAAGAATGAACACATAAAGTTTTTTATTTCATTGTATATGAACCAAAAGAAGCAAGAAGTAAATTATTAAAAAGAGATTTTGAAAAAAATAGATTTATTGAACACACTGAAAAAGCTCGTGTTTAAAACTAACTAATTTTTATTTTTTAAATTTATTTTTGAAGGATAGAAAATGGATAACAATAAATTCGATGTTTTAATAATTGGTGCAGGACCAGCAGGATTAACTGCAGCAATTTATTTAGCAAGAAATGGTTATGATGTTGCTTTTATTGAAAGTCATGCTCCAGGTGGAAAAATGATAGAGCAATCAAAAATTGAAAACTACCCTGGTTTTGATTACATTAGTGGCACAAAACTTTCAATCAATATGTTAAATCAAGCCAAAAACAATGGTGCAAAACAAATTTTTGGCAAAGTAATTGAAATAAAAAGTCTTGCTGACAACCAAAAAGCAGTTTATTTAGAAAATGGTAAAACCTATTTTTCTGAAACAATAATTATTGCTACTGGAATGATAAATTTAGTTCCAACACAAGTTGAAAATATTGATAAATTTACAGGCAATGGTGTTTCTTATTGTGCAATTTGTGATGGTGCTTTGTTTAAAAATCAACCTTGTGCAATTATTGGCGGTGGTAATTCTGCTTTTGAAGAATCAACCTATTTAGCTTCAACTGCTTCAGAAGTGCATATTTTTGTTCGGGACGGAATTATTGCTGAAGCTAAATTGGTGAAAGATGCAAAAAAACATAAAAATATTTTCATTCACGAAAATTCAGTAATTTTAAAACTTGAAGGTGAAAAAAATCTGGAAAAAATTGTTTGCAACATTAATGGTCAAATCCAAGAAATGACAATTAAAGGTGTATTTCCCTACATTGGTTTTAAAGCCGCAACTTCTTTTATTAAAAACAAAAATTTATTAAATGAAAGAGGTTTTATTGTTGTTGATGATAATATGGAAACAGCTGAAAAAAACATTTTTGCAATTGGTGATGTTGTTGCCAAAGGAATTCGGCAAATTACAACTGCCACAAATGATGGTACAATCGTTGCGAAAACAATTTCATCAAGAATAATTAAATAGTTTTATGAAAAATATTACAAAAAATAAATGACTTCTTTTATTAGCAACAACAACCCCAATCTTATCAATGAGTTCAATGTTTTCATTATCATGCACAAACACCGAAAATCCGCAAGTTTCATTAATGATTCCATTTGTCGAACAAGGTGAGAAAAAATCATATGATGCAATTGTAAAAATTGTCAATCGTTTTAATAAAACTTTACCTGAAAAATATGCTTCAAACCAAATAATTTTAAGAAATGATTTCAATAAACGTGGTGTTAATCATAAAGTTAATTTAGAAATGAACATCAAAGATTACCGCACACCATCTTTAGTGCTTTCATATCCTTCAATTATTCCTTCAATCAAAAGAAATAATCGCTTAGTTAATTTATCTGAAATTGCTAAAAAAAGTTCAATTGAAAATAAAGTTCTTGATTATAATAATCGTCTAGGTTTTAATAATCAAAATGAAATTTTTAGTTTACCAATTGGATTAGCTTCAGAGATTTTGATAATCAATAAAAAACTTTTATGCTTTTTTTTAAAATCTTTATATGATTTCAACAAAAATAAAAACATTAATAACAAAAATATTTTGAATATAGAAAAATCAAGCGAATGGTTTCCTTTAATTAAAAAAGAAAATCATTCAAATTTTAAAAAACCGTCAATTGAATTTAATGAAAATGCAGTTAAAAATTGGGATCTTGATTTAGGAAATGATATTTTTGCAATCGATGATAATTTCAAGCAATTTTGTCATTTAATAAAGAAATCATTAAATAAAAAAACTTTTGAAATTCTTTATGTTCGACATCTTGAAAATTATATTTATGAACAATTGTTTAAAAAAGCAGATTCTGATTACGCTAAATTTGCGATAAATTACGATGAAAATTATAACTTTGATTTCAATCGCCTTTTTGGTTCAAATCCAAACGAAGAAAATCAATTTAAAGAAGTTATCAAGGAATTTTATCAAGATTTAAAAAATCAAGTCATTCAAATTGAAGCAACAAAAAGATTTCAAAGAGAAACATTTTTAGAACATCTCTTTGTAATTGTGACAACAAGAATTTATTCGGCCAAAGAAGCTTTAGATTTTTTTAAAAAACACCAACATGAATTTATAATCAAAACCCCACCAACAAAAAAACACACACAACAAAAAAATGGTTCATATTTCATGCAAGGACTTTTTTTAGCAGGAATTAGATCTGATATTGTTGAAAAAAATGAAGTTGTTAATGAGTTTTTAAAATGGTTTTATGATAAGGATAATCTTCTTGAATGGCAATATGGTGACAAAAAAGTTAAATTAAGTCCAGTTGAATATCTTGCTTTAAATTTAAATTATGTTTTTCCCTCACAAAATTTTGAAGAAGTATATAAAACCTTAATTAATTATGAAGAAGAAAAAAAGGTTAATTTATTGCTGCTAGATAATCTTAAACAAACAAATTTAATTTCATTGACGGATTTAGTTGATTCTGAAAATATTAATGAAGAATTAAGAAGAGCAATTAAAACGTATATAAATAGTAATTTATATTACAGCGCACGGGATAAAATTGATGATGAAAAAGCAGTAAATGATTTTATTAATAAATTAGAAATTGCAATCAAGTAGGTTAAGTATGAAATGAAAACTATTTTCCAATCATTGAAAATTAGAGAATGAAGAGCAAAAAAATTTTAAAACAAAAAATCACCATATAATTGCCCCAATCAAAGATGAATTAAATGCTTTTAATGAAGAAACAATAAAATTACTTGCTCAAGCAATTGTTAATGTTTTAAATAAAGATAAAATCTTTGAAATAAAAATGTTGATTGCCAACGATGGCAGTCATAAACTTTTAGCAAACTTTGAGAAAAAAATGGTGAATGTGATTTCTTTTCAATGTGGAAAATTATACACTTATGAAAAAAACCTACCTGTATCTGAGGCATTTTTAAAATTTACAAATGATGCAGCAGATGCTTTTTTAATTAGTATCTATCTTCATAAATATAATCATCATAATAAATATGCAATTTCTTTTTTTAATAAAGATAATGAACCAATAAACCATAAATTTATCAAAAAAATTTTGGAAGAATATAAGAATTTGCAATTTGAAGATATCAAAGAATTCATTGATGAATATCAAAAACTTAATTTCAATAAGATTCTTAAAGAATACACCGATTTTATTTTGCAAAAAAACTTTACAAAAAACCCCAATCATCTTTTAAAAATTGGTGTTATTAATTCGAGTTTACAAAATACTTTTGTCAAAAGAATCTTGGGTAAAAATGATATTGCTTACACAGTTTTAAAAAATAAAAATAAAGAAGAAAAACCTCACTTACTTAAATTTTCATGATGACATTATTCAAATTTAAAAAATGTTGAATACATTATTAAATTTTCATATGATTTTAAAAAACTTTATTTATATAAAAGAAATTATCATAAAAAACTTTGTTTACAATATGAATTAATTGATATTAGTGATTTAATTAGTAATTACTTAGCTTTTATTAATAATTACCATATTAATATCAACAAAAACTTTCAACCGATTAAAAACCTTTATACATCATATTTTATTAAGCAACAAAACATCGAAGAAATTGCTGATAAATTGCAATTAAACATTAAAATTGATTGGGTTTTTAATCCTAACAAAATCATTGATCAAAATTCTTTGTATTTTGATGAAGAATATAATGTTTTTTTATCTAATTCAAAAAAATATGGTTATGATGCATTTGCTTTTTTAAGCGTGATTGTTGATATGCTTAATTATTATCAAACTCAGGAAATGAAATATGATGATATTTGTGAACAAAATCTTGTTTTTCAAAAACAATTTCTTGTTTCAGAATTTAAATATTATTGCGATTTTAAAAACCTAAGTGATTTTGAAACAAAACTTTTTGTCCAAGACAAAATTGGCCAACTTAAAGTTAATTCAATTGAAAATATCACGAATTATTTCAAAAATGATAATGAAAAATATATTGCCAAATTTAATTTTGCTAAAAATGAATGAATGAGCATCATCTATGATTTCAAAAATGAAAATCTAATTTTCATTATCCATGAAACAAATAAAACAAAAGGCAATATTGCTAAAAAAATTAAAAATTTTATGTACAAATTTACCAAAAAATACCACAAACCCTTAATTGATTTTAAATTTTAGGTTAATAGCAAAACATTAAAAAATCAAATTTATTGAATAAAAAATCAAAGAAGAGTTTTAAAATTCTTCTTTTTTTATAAAAAAACTACTTAAAATTACATTTTTTTACAAAATCTTGCTTATTTTTAACTATTTTTTTTTTAGAAATTACTTTATAATGCTTAAGTTTTAATTTTAATTTGTATATCAATGTTAGATATTTTAAAAAGAATCAAACAGAGTATTTGATTAAAAAATATCTTATTTTAAGGAGAAAAAATGTTTAAATTTAAAAAAATAAGTATGTTATTAGGTTCATTTGTAGCTATCTCACCAATCATGATTGCTGCTTCATGCGAAAAAAAGAATGAAAATAAACAAGATACAAACAAAAATAATAATCAAAATAATTTAATGTTAGATGCTCAAAATAATAATTCAAATAAAACACAAGATTCAAAAAATGATAATAAAGATTTAATGTCACAAGCTCAAGGTGATGATCCAAATGTAATATCAGAATCAGAAAGTAAAAATGAAGAAAATCCAAAATCATCTAAAACTAATAAAAAAGATGACCAGAAAAAGGATTTAAATAATAAAAAACCATCAGCTAATATTAAAAATTCAGGAGAAAAAAGAAATGATGAAAAAACTCCAAAAGTTATTATAAAAAGCCATGATCCAAAAAATAGAACTATTGGTGACTTATTTAAACTAGTTAAGGAATATTCTAATGAGTTTGTAAAAACTATAGGAAATGACTACGAGTTTTTAGGACATTTAGCTTATAATAGTGGAAAAGAAGGAAAATTGTATGGTGAATTATTAAAACTTTCAGGAGAATTAAATAAATATAGTTCATATGAAGATACTAAATTCCAAGAAATTATTAAGAAAGGAAAAAGTTCACCAGAAGATCTAAAAAAAGAATGAAAAAAAGTAGTTGATTTCTATGAAAAAGTAAAAAATGAATTAAATAAAAAATATGATGAATATAAAAAATCAAAAAAATAATTCACAATAATTATTGTTTAAATTCCTTAATTTAATTAATATACATTTAAATAAATTAGGATATAATTTTATCGCATTGACACAGCATAATAATATTAATTAAACGTTTTTTCTTTGCTTAAAATTTGAGAGTAAGTTAAGCTGTAACCCGAAATCATTAGAGAAAAAAATATAGTTAAGAATTATTAAAATGTCTTTGCATATTGGAAGGAAAAAATATGTCAAGATTTTTAGGATCAATTTTTAAAAAATCGCGAAGATATGGTACATCACTTTTAGAAAATAATAAAGAATTCACAAAAGGTAAAAAAAGAACAACAGCCCCTGGACAACATGGTGCTAGAAGATCTAAACCATCAGATTACCAATTGCATATGTATGAAAAACAAAAAGTAAGATTTATGTATGGTTTAAATGAAAGACAATTTAAAAACTTATTTAATGTTGCTGCTAGAAAAAGCGGGATTACAGGTACTAATTTACTTCAATTAGTTGAATCAAGATTAGACAATTTAATTTTTAGAGCAGGATTTGCACGTACAAGAGCACAAGCAAGACAATTTGTTAATCATAACCACGTTATTGTTGATGGACACAAAGCAAATATTCCATCAATGATTATCAAACCAAACTCAGTGATCGAAATTAAGTCTTCATTGCAAAACAATGACGAATTAAAAAAAGCACTAGAAGTAATGGAAACTGCATCTTGATTAAAACGTGAAGACTTTAAAGTAACATACACAAGATTACCTGAAAGACATGAATTTGCTAAAGAAATTGATGAATCATTAATCGTTGAATATTACAACAGACGTTAATAAAATAATTAATTGCAAAAAATCCGCACTATTTAGGTGTGTGATTTTTTTAAAAAATTTAAAACAAAAAAAACCAGCAAAAAACTGATTTTATTTTTATTGATTTTTTAATATAAATTAACTTCATGAATTTCAGAAGCTAAAGTATTATTATTGCCTTTAACTCTAAATTGATAAGTATTGCTTTTTAGATTTTTAAGTTTTGTAGTTTTAATTGGGATTCATTTTTCAGATCCTTTAACACGAAATTCCATTGTATTATCAACCCCAATAATCATGCCATCAAATGCCTTAACTTTATTATTAATGTCACTTGCTTTTGGTAAAGAAATAACTTGAATATCTGATTTAAATTTATCAAAATTATCTTTTACTCGAATTGAAATGCTTCCTAATATAACATCATTAATTTGATAATTATCGTGTGGAATATTTTTTCATTTTCCAAAATTGTTTCTATATTCCATTTTTTCACTTACACCACTAAGAACAATTGACTTAGGTCCATTTGCATAGACTTTTACCTTTGGAGTTTGATGTTTTTTGACATCAAATGAAACTTTATGCTGATTATTAAAAATAAACTTATAACCTTGTTTTTTTATTTCTAAACCAACGTCCACATTTCCATATTTTTCAAAATTATCAAGATATAAAATATAGTCTTTACCACTTTTTTCAATTTTTTTAATCATTGCATTTTTAACCTTGAAGTTTTCTGGTAATAAATTAATATTATTAATATCTTCAACAAAACTTACTTTAATTGTATATTCTCCAAGTATTTCTTTTGGGACACTATGTTTATGCACGTTAAATTTTATGTCATTAATTTTTTGAAATTTAAAGTTGTTTGCAAATTGATATCTTATTTTTTTGTAATTCATTCAACTAACATTTTTTATACTACGATCAAGAATATTTATCCCTCTATTTGTGAAAGCTTTTTCAATCTCATTCAATTTTTTTTCTTCAGCATAAAACTCAAATCATCTAGGAATATTATTTTCATCTGAATATTTAACATCAAATAAGGCCATTGCTTCATCAGCGCTTTTTACAAAATTATTTAACTTTAAATTTCTATAACGTTGACCCATATTATCACTTAAAACATTATAAAATGAGTTTTCCTTTCCAAAATCATCATCATGCATTAAAAAGAAATTATAGTTTGCTTGATTGTTTGATTTATTCCCTGTTCTAGCACGATCTCATGTTGTATCAACATGATATCATTCACCATCAATCTCAACAAGATTTCAAACATGACGTGTAACATATCCTGGAAAAAGTGCCTGATTGCCTCCACCAGTTATAATCGAAACTGGAACACCTAATTTTTTCATTAGAATTCTAAATGCTTTAGCATAACCATTACAAATTGCTCTTTTATTAACCAATGCGGCATAAGCTGTTTCATCATCTTGGGGAGTTGCTTGAAGTAAATATATTACATTTGTAACCATTCATTCATGAGCTTTAATTACCTTTTGCAATGTTGGAAGATTTTTTCAATCAGATATTATTTTTTCTGCTTCTTGTTCAGCAATTAATTCTTCTTTAATATTTCTAGTTTCATCATTTGAAGCAACTTTAACTAAACATTGATATAAATATCCTTTATATTCTGCTCAAACTTCAGTAATTATTTGGTTTTCTTCATGTGGTTTCTTTCTAGAAACAACCCCACTACTTGTTAAAGTCAAATATGATTTATCACCCTCTTTTTCGGCTGCAAAAACGTCAGTATATGGAATTCTTGTTTTTTGAAACCAGCGAACACCGGAAACTTCTCTACCAGTTTCTTTTTCTAGTAATTTGAGTTTCACTGAATCTTGTCCATCGCCATAAACGGTTACATTGTTTTTTTCTAAAACATATTTAGGATGTGCAAAATAATTTCATGTTTCCATTTGATTTTTAATTCTTGAAATTATTTCATCTTCAGATAAATCTTTTGGATTGTATTCTTCTTCTATTTGTTTTGGATAAAAATTATCCAATTCATCATTACTTGGAATTGGAAAAATTGGTTGAATTACTGGAGTTAATGGAACTAAATCAATTTTGTCATTATTTTTTTGATCATTTGTTTCAACAGGTTTATTTGGTTTTAAATCATTTTTATCACTTGGTTTAATGTTTGGTTTGTTTTGATCATCATTGTTATTGTTGTGATACTCTCAAATCTTATCATTTATTGAGCCATTGTTTGTTGCATTATTAATTCTGTCATTATTTGCTTTATCATTTTCATTTGTTGAATTTATTCTTGGATTTTTACAACTTATTGTTGTAATTCCTAAACTAAATAATGATCCTAATGCAAGAAAAGCTAATGTTGATTTTTTTAACTTTGGCATTTTAAACTCCTTTTTTGAAATTATGAAATGACAAAATACTATCTATCATAGTCATAATATAAATTTTAATACCAAATTAGTTTTTTGTAACAATTTATAATTCACCTTTTTAGATACTTAAAATAAGGCAAAAAAATCAATAATAATTATTTTTAGTTTTTTTTGTAAGAAATATTCAATTTGTATTTTTGATATAAAAAATAAGCGACATATTCATTATGTTTGAATATTATCGCTTAATTGAATTTAACTTTTTTAATAAATTGTTTAATTTTTAATTTGTATTTATTACAAAGTAACAATATAACTTTCTGAAGCTAAAGTATTATTATTCCCCTTAACTCTAAATTCATAAATATTTTTTGGTAAATTTTTAAGTTTTGTTGTTGTAATTTGCATTCAACTTCCTTGATCTTTAACACGAAATCCCATTGTATTATCAACACCAATAATCGTGTTGTCAAAAACTTTAATTTTATTATTAACATCTCCAGCTTTTGGTAAAGAAATAACTTGAATATCTGATTTAAATTTATCAAAATTATCTTTTACTCGAATTAAAATATCCCCCAAAATGACATTTTCTATTTTAAAGTTATCATGTGTAATATCTTTTCATTCACCAAAAGTATTTCTATATTCCATACCATTATCAACACCACTAAGAACAATTGAATTAGGCCCAATTGCTTTAATTGTTGCATTTGGAGTATTATGTTTTTCAACATTAAATGTAAATTTATTTTGACTGGCAAAATCAAATTTAAAGCCATATTTTCTAATTTCTAAATCAATTTCATTTTCTCCAAATTGAGAAAAATTATCAAAATATAAAATATAGCCGTCATTAACTTTTTCAATATTATTAATCATTGCATTTTTAACAATAAAGTTTCCAGTTTTTAAATCAATTGTGTCTGAATCCATTTCTAGTTTAATAGCATATTTACCCAATTTTTTATTAGATATTTCTTCTTTTATTGCTTTAATATTAATTATTTGTTTTTTATCAAAATCTAAATTCTTAAAACTATATCTAATTTTTTTATAACTCATTCATCGTGATGTCCCAAGATTAGATATATTCTCTTTATCAATTTCAAGTCCTCTTTTTTTAAAAGCATCCTTGATATTTTCTGAAAGAGTCACATCGCCATAAATATCTAATCATGGTTTATCTTTTTCAATTTTTAATGAATTATTACCATATTTTTGGTCAAATATAGCTAATGCATCATCAACATTTTTGACAAAGTTTTTAAGTTTTAGATTTCTAAAACGTTGACCTAATCTGCTTCCATAATTATGACTAAATTGTTGTCCTCTGCTGAAATCTTTATCATGAATTAAAAAGAAATCATATCTTATTTTACTTGAATCATTTTTTCATTCTGGAGAACGATCTGATGTGGTGTCAACATGATATCATTGACCATCAATCCCAACTAAATTTCAAGCATGACGTTCAAAATGATTTGTATGAATTCTTAAATCCATTTGTCCAGTTACCATGATACATGGAATATTCATTTTTTCCATTAACATTTTAAATCCATTAGCATACCCTGTACAAATTGATCTTTTTTCAACTAATGAAGAATATGCTGTTTGGTCATCTCTTAGATTGCCTCTATCTTCATAAATGACATTTGTAACCATTCATTCATGTGCTTTTTTGATTTTTTCTAGTGTTGAAAAATCTTTTCAATCTTTGACAATTTTTTCTGCTTCTGCTTCTGCTTTTTTGATTTCATCATCATTTTTAGTTTGAGCATCTGATCTTACATGAACTAAACAACGATATAAATAACCTTGATATTCAGCTCAAACCTCAGTAACTCCATGTTCTTGTTGATGAGATTTTCCTTTTATTTCTCCACTAGATGTTAAGGTAAGAATTGTATTTGAGTCTTTATCTTCATTCGCTGCAAAAACTTGATTAATTGGATATTTAATTCTTTGAAATCATTTAACACCAGTAACTTCTTGTTTGGTTTTTGCATCTAGTAATTTAAGCTTTACAAAATTTTCTCCATCCCCAGATACAGTTACTTCATCATTTTCGAAAACATAATTTGGATGTGAAAAATAATTTCAAGCATACGTATCACTTAAAATCATTGATTTAATCTCTTCAACACTATAATTTTTTGGCTCAAATTTTTCAATAGTTTGTCTTGGATAATAACTATTTAAATCACTTGGAACTGGAGTGATTGAATCATTTGATGGATTTGATGGAAATAAATCATAGTTGTCTTTTTGATTTTTATGATTTGATTCATTAGTTTGATTTGGGTCTGGGTTATTTTTTTCATTCGGTTTATTTTGATTATTTTGATTATTATAATATTCTCAAATCTTATCGCTTGTTGAATGTTATTGGAAGATTGATTTCTTCATTTTGTCTTTGATTATTTGTATTTGTTGCATTTGATTTAGAATTATCACAACTTATTGCAGTTGCTGTCAATCCTATAAAGGTCCTAATGCAAGAAAAACTAACTTTGATTTTTTTGATTTATGCATTTTTTTCACTCCTTTTGTTAAAAATAACAAAACCTTATATACCAGAAATTTTATACCAAATTCTTTTTTACAAAAATTTTTAGAAAAATAAAAGTATATTTAAATATCCTAAAATATGTCAAGATAACCAAATATTTAAATCTTTATCTTAAACCTAAAAAATAAAAAATCCAAGCTTGAAATTGCAAGGATTTTTATCATGTTATTTAACATTATTTTCAATATCTTCAATGATTGCATCAATTTTATTTTTTAATAATTGATCAACAAATAAGAAAATTTGTGAGGTTTTATTATTAAAGGCTTCATTTGCTTTTTTTAGTTTTGTAATGTAATTATCATATAAAGGTAAATAGTAATTAATATCCTCTTTGATCTCGGGTAATTCCAATAAATAATCCAATTCTTTTTTTGTTTGTTCGATATCTGAAAAAACATAAAAAGGTTTATGATAACCACGCATATAATCAAATAAAATAAGTGAACCGCCATTACCATCATTTGTCACAATTTCTTTGAAATTTTTAAGCTGTTTTAAAACAAATTCATGAAAATAAATTGAATTTTTAAGCTCTTTAATCAATTGATGGTCTTTTTCAAATTCATTGTCAAACAACTTATTTGAGCAAATAAAATAAACATTTTCATCAAAAAAGATTTCTTTTAAATCATCATTTTTTAAATTCAAATATTGATTTATTGCTTTTGCGTTATAAAATAGATCACTTGAAATCATTTTATAAATCACAAAATCATCAACCTCAATGATTGGTAAAATTGTTTTTTGTTGATGATTTTTGATTGGACTTAATAATCTTGTACAAATCAAAGCAAATACTCCTTATATTTAAAAAAAATATAAAACCACAAGACACTGCACTTCTCGATATGGCTGCTATAATTTCTATCCTGACCAGATTACAAGGTTGCTGTTCTTATGGCATATTAAATTATACTATATTTTTTTAGTATAAATATATCAAAAAATCATAATCAAAAGACTGCAAAAAAATTCTTCAAACTTTTATTTACATAAATATAAAAACAAAATGAAAAATAACAAATATAATTAGTGATACTAATTAAAAAAATATTTTTTAATTTTTGAAGGAGAAAAAATATGGAGCAAGATAAAAAAATATATGTTTTTTCATATGGAACAATTCAAGATGAATTATTTTATAAAAATTTGTTATCACCAAATGTTATTAAACGTCCAGCAATTTTGAATGGATATGCAAAATGTATTGATGATTTACAATATTTTTTATTAAAAAAAGATATTGGTCATCAAGTAAAAGGTAGTATTTTTGAAATTACCAAGGAAGAGTTGTTCATGATTGATCGTTGGGAGATGTTTCCACAATACCAAAGATTTTTAGCAAATGTGATTGCGACTGATACAAATGAAATCATTGAAGATGTTTATGTTTATACAAGATTAGAACATGGTCAATATTATTTGGCACCAGATGGTCCTAATTTTTCCAAATCACCAAATGAAAATGAAGAAAATTTAAAAGCTTTCATTGCCCTTGAAAAAGAAAGTCAATTTTTACCATTATTAGATAACGGAATTCTATATGAGGTATCAAACGAAGAATTTGAGAAAATTAAAAATTTAACTCATCCATATTTAGCATTAATTCTTGATGATAAAGAAAATAAAAATTATTTGGTTGAACCATATGCGATTCTTGCACTTGAAATTAAACAAAAAAACTATGCACTTTTAATTTCTTTTGGTAGAAAAAATAATTTAAATAGCATTTTTTACTACCATGCTTTTGAAAATAAAATCAATAATGTCAAAATCACTAGGGTTCTTAAACCACTTTATGATTTTGAAATTAATTTTTTAGAAAATAAAACTCCAATTAAATACATTAGTTTAAGAAGAGACTTTGAAGAAGAAGCAGGCAAATTAGGTGTTTTTGAAAATAAAGCCTATGAAATTGTTTTGAAAGATTTTGATATTGATCCTTTCAAAAGATTAAATGTGATTATTAAAACACTCGAAGATAATCTTGAATAAATATAAATAAATAAAAAAATTAAACAAAAAAATTATGATTGACAAAGAATTAATCAAAAATATTTCAACGAAACCAGGGGTTTATTTTTGAAAAGATAAGGATGATAATATCATCTATGTCGGTAAAGCCAAAAATTTAAAAGCACGGATGAAACAATATTTTGATCCGAATATGAAAAACTCATATAAAACCCAAAAAATGCTTGAAGAAACTTCATCATTTGAAACATTTGTTTTTGAAACCGAAACTGAAGCTTTAATTTTTGAGCGAAGTTGCATTGCGAAATACAAACCCAAATGCAATGTTGTTTTACCAACACAAGCAACTTTTCCTTATATTTGTGTTGAAAAAAATAAAAACAATTTACAGATTAGTTTAAAAAATAAATACAAAAAAAATCCCAATGCGATTTATTATGGTCCTTTAGTTAAAGGTAAAGAATATAAAGAATTAATTAAATATCTTATTCATTTATTAAAATCTAAAGATGGATTAATTATTAATAAAATGAGCGAAGAAGAAGTTAATAATGCTTTTTTAAAAGCAAAAAAAATTTTGAAATTTGATACTGATTTTAAAAATCAATTGCAAAATAAAATTCATTTCTGAGTTGAAAATATGGAGTACTTATTAGCAAAACAATACAAACAAATTTATGAATTAATTTATAATAAACAAAATCAACAAAATTTAGTTTTAAAAACATCAAAAGATCTTGATGTTTTTGGTTTTTATGTAACGAAGGATAAAATTTTTATTTCGATTTTGCACTATCGGGCAGCTAATTTAATTAATAAATCTGATTTTTGGTTTAATCTTAATTCCTTATTGGAAGATTTTATTAGTCATTTTATTGAAGAATATTATGCAAAAAACTTTATCCCCGAACATATTATTTTGCCTTCTGAATACCAAAATCTTTTTATTAATGAAGAACTAAAAAAACATCTTGTTTTTAAAAACAATAAGATTTATCAAAATATGTTGGATATTGCTTATGAAAATGCCAAAAATGATCTTGAAAACAAAATTGCAAAATTAGAAAAAGATAATCAACTTGAACAAACGATTGAAAAACTAAGCAAGATTTTAGAACATGATGCAAATAAATTTGTGATTTTTGATAATTCATTTATGGCAAATACAAATGAAATTGTTGGCGCTGCTTTTTTATATGAAAATGGCAAACTTTTAAAAAATCATTCGCGATCATTTATTCTTAAAAAAGAAAAAGGCAATGAAGCTGACTTGTATTATATGTATCAAAATGCTTATAAATTTTTAAAAAATAATAGCGATCTAGTCAATATCATTTTTGTTGATGGTGGGATTTATCAAATTAAAAGTATTGAGAGAGCCTTATTTGAACTAGAAATTAACAAACCAGTTTTTGGTTTAATTAAAAATAATAAACATAGTTTTGCAACCTTAATTAATGACCAGAATCAACAAATTGAAATTAATGACTTTGATGTTTTTAATTTTTTGACAAAAATTCAATTTCAAGTTGATAAATATGCCAAAAATTGGTTTAACAAAAGACATTTTAAGAGTATAGTCAATAATAGCCTTGAAAACATTGAAGGCATTGGCAAAAAAACAATTAATAAATTATTAGAACATTTTTTGACATATGAAAATATTTATTTAGCTTCACAAGATGAACTAGAAAAAATTGTTTCAAAAAAAATTGCAAAAAAAATCAAACAATTAACTTAATTGCAAATGCAATGAAAAATAAAAATCATTGCAAAATAAACGATGTTTTTAAAGCAAAATATTTTTTTAAAAAAAATCTCAAAATAAAATTTATGGTAAAATAATAGATGCGACGGTCGTGTAGCTCAGGGGATAGAGTACGTGCCTTCTAAGCATGTGGTCGCAGGTTCGAATCCTGCCACGATCGCCATTTTTTTTATTCTTTTTTTGCAAAAATTTTTAGCAAAATAAAAATATTTTAGTTTATAATTTATTTCGGAATTTGCGAGTGTAGTTTAATGGTAGAACTTTAGCCTTCCAAGCTAACTACGTGGGTTCGATTCCCATCACTTGCACCATTTTGCGGATGTAGTTCAATGGTAGAACATCAGGTTGCCAATCTGAATACGAGGGTCCGATTCCCTTCATCCGCACCATATTAGAAAAACTTGCTAGTCCCAAGTTTTTTTATTTTTTTCTTTTAAAAGCATTCAATTTAAAAAAATTGGTTTAAGATTATAATTATTCAAATTTGATAATGCATAAGCAAAAAATCCAAAGATGAAGGAGAAAAATGGCAAAAGTTTTGGTTTTATATTCTTCACCATTAAATAAAGGCAAATCAATTTCTTGTTTTGCAACAAAAAAATTTATTGAAGAATATAAAAAAAATAATCCAGATGATGAAATTAAAGAATTAAATTTAAATGATTTAGAAATGGCACGAACTGGGATGAATGCGAACAATTTCAGTAACTTTTTTGATGAAGAATTTTCAAACAAATACATTGAAATGTTAAAAAGCATTGATAAGCTAGTTATTTCAGCACCAATGATCAATTTTAATGTACCCTCTGTTTTAAAAACATTTATTGATCGTGTTGCGGTTGCGAATAAAACATTTAGCTATAAATATTCAAAAAAAGGTGGAGCAATTGGATTATTAGATCATTTAAAAGTACAAATTATTGCAACACAAGGTGCTCCGCTTGGTTGATATTTATGAGCCAATCATATTTCATATTTAGAAGGAGTTTGAGATTTCTTAGGTGCAAAAATTGCAAAAAGTATTTTAATTGATGGCACAAAAGTTGAACCTTTTATTAGTTTGACCAATGAAGAAATCATTGCTCAAAAAGCAGATTTAATTAAAAAAGCTGCAGCTGATTTTTAATCTAAATTTAACTTAAAATAAAAACAAAAAAAATTCAAGTCAAAAGAAATCATACTTGAATTTTTTTATCATTATTATTAATTTTAGTTAATAAACTTATAAAAATTTTTATAAATTCGCATCATCATTTAATTCATTCGAAGCATTAACTGGACGCTCATCAATTAAAATAAAAATTCCAGCAATTCAATTAATCAAAATTATTGTTAAAATTCCTCAAAGTGTCTTTTTATCTTCTGGAGCATATTTTTGATCAATAACTCCTAATGCAAAAAAACCTAAAAGTGTTGGAAGAATTAGTGGAAATAATAAAACCATTGAAATGATAATAAAAATTTTTGCAACCAATTTATATTTTTCGTTATACATTTTAAGTCCTCCACTTCTATTCTATCACAAACCTATTTTCATGAATTTTTTACTTAAAACAAGGAACAATAAAAAGTGATAAGTTTTTTTGTAAAAATAATGTTTTTTATGGAATAAAAAATTATTTTGTTATAATTGCAACTGCAATATACAATTGCCAAAAAAGTAGTGGAAGAATCTTAAAAAAAATTCGCTATCACCACAATTATCGAAAGGATTTTTAAACAAAATGGCAAAAGAAATCGTTAAAAAAGCCAAATTACAATTTAACGCTGGTCAAGCCAAACCAGGACCTGCTTTAGCTGGGGTTGGAATTAACATGCCAGAATTTACCAAAGCATTTAATGACCAAACAAGAGACCGGGGTTCAGAACCAGTTCCTGTTTTAATTACAGTGTATAAAGACAAATCATTTGATTTCAAATTATTTACCTCACCAACTTCATACAAACTAATCCAAGCTGCAAAAGCAAAAAAAGGTAGTGGAATTCCAAACAAAGAAAAAGTCGGATCAATTACTTTAGATCAACTAAAAGAAATTGCTGAATATAAAATGCCAGATATGAATGCAAATACAATTGAAGCAGCAATGCGTCAAGTTGCAGGTACAGCAAAAAACATGGGAATCACAATTGAAGGTTATGAAGAATGATTGAAGGGTGGTGCTAACTAATGACTAAAAGAATTACCAAAAATGCAAAAGTTTTAAAAAACTTAGTTAATAAAAAAGATGTTTATTCATTAGTTGATGCAATTAATTTAGCAAAAAAAGCATCATTTGCAAAATTTGATGAATCATTAGATATTGCAATTAAATTAAACTTGGATACAAGAAAATCTGACCAACAATTAAGAGGGGCTGTTGTTTTACCAAATGGAACTGGAAAAACTGTGAAAGTTTTAGTTGCAACTGATGAAGTTTCAGCTCAAAAAGCTGCTTTAGAAGCTGGTGCTGATTTAGTTTATTCATCAGCTGAATTACCTGAAGTTTTAAACCAAGACAAATATGATTTTGATGTGATTGTTGCTGATCCAAAAATGATGTTAGTTTTAGGTAAATATGGTAAAAAACTAGGTCCTAAAGGTTTAATGCCAAACCCAAAAACTGGAACAGTTACAACTAATCCAGCTAAAGCTGTTGAAGAACTTAAAAAAGGGAAAGCTAACTACCGTGCTGATAAAGGTGGAATTATTCATGCCTCAATTGGTAAAAAATCAATGACCACTGAAGCATTAGTCCAAAATGCTGAAACCTTAATTCATACAATTAAAAGATTAAAACCACAAGCAGTTAAAGGAGCATATGTTTTAAACATTGTTGTTTCAACCTCAATGGGTGCTGCTGTTAAAGTTAAAATCGACTAATTTGAAATGATTAAAACTCGGAATTAAATCTCCCGAGTTTTTTTAATTAATAAGATTTTTATTTTAAATTTGAGAATGCTTTTTCACCTAAGAAAACACCTTTTTGTTTTAATTCATCCTCAATTTTTAATAAACGATTATATTTAGCAATCCGATCTGTTCTTGACATTGAACCAGTTTTAATTTCATTTGTATTGAATGCAACTGCTAAATCAGCAATAAATGTATCTTCAGTTTCGCCTGAACGGTGTGAAATAACAGGAACAAAACCAGCTTCTTGTGACATTTTAATTGCTTTAATTGTTTCAGTTAATGAACCAATTTGATTAATTTTAATTAATGAGGAATTGATTGCTTTTTTGTCAATTGCCATTTGGATATATTTTGGATTTGTCACAATCAAATCATCACCAACTAATTGAATTTGTGATCCAAGTTCTTTTTGCATTTTAATAAACCCGTCTCAATCATTTTCAGCATGTGAATCTTCGATTGAAATAATTGGATATTTTTTAACTAATTTTTTGTAGTACTTAACTAATTCATCTGAACTAAATTCATATTTGCTTTTAGCATATTTTGCAAATCCAGGTTTTTTGGTTAAAATTGCTTGCTTAAATTTTTTAAAGACATATTTGTTTGTTTTTGGGTCATATAATTCTGAACTTGCAGCGTCCAAACAAATTGCAATTGCTTTTTCACCTTTTGTTGCAGGGTTGAAATTTGCTTCTTGAATTGCTTTAACTAAGAAATCTAGCGCTTCTTCGTGGGTATGTAGATTTGGAGCAAAACCACCTTCATCCCCAACTTGTGTTCCATGTCCTGATTTTTTTAATAATTTTGCCAACGTATGAAAAACTTTATTTGCCATTTGCATTGCTTCTTTAAAAGTTTTAGCACCAAGTGGCATAATCATAAATTCTTGAAAATCAATTGTGTTTGAAGCATGCTCGCCACCATTAATAACGTTTAACATTGGTACTGGTAATGAAAATAGATTATTATCATTTTTTGCTAATGAAGCCAAATATTTATAAAGTGGTTTTTTTGTTTCAATTGCCGCTGCTTTTGCACAAGCTAATGAAACTGCTAAAATTGCATTTGCTCCAAAGTTTGACTTTGTTTCACTACCATCTGCTTCAAGCATTAAATTATCAATAAATTCTTGTTTTAAAACATCAACACCAACTAGTAATTTTGCAATTTTATTATTAATGTTATCACAAGCTGTTTGCACACCTTTGCCGCCAAATCAATTATTTTCATATTGAGTATTTTTATCTCTTAACTCAAGGGCTTCTTTTGACCCAGTTGAAGCTCCAGATGGAACTAATGCCTCAGCGAATGCTTTTTTAGTTTGTAATTCAACTTTAACTGTTGGATTACCACGGCTATCCAAAACCTCATAGGCATATATTTTTTTAATTTTAGACATTTTTTTAAATTACTCCTTAAAATCTTATAATCAATAGTTAATTTTTTGTTTAGTCTACTAGACTAATTATATATTATTAAAATTCTTATGAAAAATATAATGGTAAAATTCTAAGTACTTATGAAAAATTTATTAGAAAAAGAATTTAATGATTTTATTGATGAAGTTGCAGCAATTAGAAATGAAGATCCACTAAAAGCAATCTATTTAATAGATAGCAAAAGAAATTCATTTCCAATTTCAAAAATGCAAAATGAAATTGAAGCTTTTAGAGAAATGATTTTGTTTCAAATTAAAAAAAATCAACTCAAAACAAAAACAAATTTAGATACTCTAAGTTTAATTAATGCGCTAAAATCTAAAAAAATGGATTATGTTTTTATGCTTAATTATAACGAATTGAAAAATCGCGATTTAGATCAATTTGCTTCTGAATTTCAATATTTTTTTAATGGTGAGGGGTTTGAAAACGCAGGGTTTCAAACATTGATTTATGATTTATTACAAACTAAAAATATTGATTATGATTACACTGTTAAAAATCAAATCATTAATCCTAAAAAAGATGGTTCTTTTTTAAAAAATGAAGCACTTGCAAAATTAGAAAAAGAAATCATTAATTTATTTAATGAAGATGTTGCTAAAACAAAAATTGCAAGGCAGGTATTTAGTGCTTATTTGTTTCAAAATTGAGTTGATATTTTAAAAAATCAAACTAAAAATGAGTATAAAAATGTCATTCAAGTCACAAAGGTTTTATTTGGTGAAGAAGACGAAAAAAACCTTAATGAAAATGAAAAAACCTTATATGCATTATTCAAATAATAATGTTATAATAATTACATATTTTTTATTCAAGGAGAAAAATGTCACGTAAATTTAACGATAATAAAACCGAATTAATTATTGATTATACTCTTGAAGGCGCTGAATGAGAAGAGGCATTAAATAAAACAAGAAAAATCTTAGCAAAAGATATTACTATTCCTGGCTTTAGAAAAGGAAAAGCACCATTATCAGAAGCAATCAAAAGAATTAGTCTAGTAAAAATTTTTGACAAAACTATTTCTGATAATATTGATGATATTTATAGAAAACATATCACTACCCAAATTACCAATGAAGATATGTTGGCAGATAATGTTCGTCCCAAATTTGATGTTGTGAATTTAAGTTTAGAAAAAGTTGTTTTTGAATTTATTTTTCCTTTATTTCCAAAAATTACAATTGGAAATTACAAAAAAATTCAAGCAAAATTAGATTCATTAACTTTAAGCAAAGAAGAATTAGAAGAAACAAAACATCAATTGTTAACAAACTACGTTGTAATGCTTGATTCAAATGAAGCAATCAAATGAAATGACCAAGTTAACTTTGATTTTACTGGTTATATTGACAATGAAAAATTTGAAGGTGGTGAAGCAGAAAAGTTTGATTTGGTAATTGGTTCAAACCAATTTATTCCTGGATTTGAAGAAAAAATGATTGGTTTAAAAAAAGGTGAAACAAAAGATCTTCATTTGACATTCCCAAAAGAATATCATGCTAAAAACTTAGCTGGAAAAGATGTGATTTTCAAAGTTACAATCCACAACATCAAAACCCCAAATTATCCTGAAATTAATGAACAATTTTTACAAGAAATCAAAATCAATCCACTTGTAAAAACTCCAGCAGACTTTGATAAATATTTAGAAATTACTGCTTTAAAAAATAAATTACAAAAAAATAAAACTAATTTCATTAACAGTGCAATTGAAGAAATCACAAGCAATTCAAAAGTTGAAATGTCAGAAATCATTGTTGACCAAACTGCAAATGGATACTACCGTGATTTTTTAACCCAAATTAAACAAAGAGGTGTTTCTGAAAAAGAATATATTGAATTCTCAAAAACAACAAAGGATGAAATTTTAGATTTATACAAAAAAGAAGCAACTAAAAACCTTATTAAATCATATATTTATGGAAAAATTGTTGATGAAGAAAAATTACATATTTCGGATGAAGAATATGACAAAAGAATCAAACAATTAGCGGATTTATATGGTTTAAAAGAGGACCAAATAAAAACTTTTGTTCCATTTAAAAACTTTGAACAAGAAAAACTAGCAGACAGAATTTTTGATAAACTAGCACAACTAAATGATCCTGAAAATCTAAAAAAATACCATGAAATTCAAAAAGAAGTTGATGACTATCATTCTGAAATTGAAAAAATTTTAGTTGCTGAAGCTAAGAAAAAATCCGCTCAAGAAAAAGTAAACAAAGAAAAATAAAAATAACCATTACAAATAAACTTCAATATACAAATAAACAAGTGAAAAAATAAGTTTGTAATATTAACTTATTAAAAAAGACACTTGTTTTTTTATTTATTTTAAATAATAAAAAAATGAAATTTGGGAAAAAATTCACAAAATATCTCCAAAAAACCTAGAAAATTAGCAAAAATTAATAATATTTTTTGGATAATGACTCCAAATGGTGGTAATATATAAGTTGTAAGCTCTATATTATAAAAAGAATACATAGAGAAATTAATCAATGTAATTACTAGTAAAAAAGTTATTAAAATAATTTCTCTTGTAATCTTTTTTTAAAAAATGAAATGACATTAGGTTAAAAACTTTTTCTTATTTTTTTAAGAAAATAAGCAGAAATTTTTAATTGATGAAAAAGACTTTAAGAGAAATTTATAAATGTTTTAAAACAATAATAATAGATGATTTAATTTTTTTTGCTTTCGTTATTTTTATTTCAAAATAAAAAATAGCAAATTATAAAATTACTAAAGAATTATTTTTAGTTAAAAAAATCAATAAAAAACAACTTATATCTTGATTTATTCAAAAACATAATTTAATAAAAAATTCAATTTAATTATTTAGAAATAAAATATTTAACAAACTAACTATATCATTTAATTTTTTTAAAAATTTGGAGTAATTTAAAAAAATTAAAAATGATTAATTAATTTCTAAAAACCAATAATAAAAATAAACCAAATAAATAAGTTAGCTAATAATAAAATACTTGCATATTATTTAATTAAATTCTTTATATGGTTTAATCTAAAAATAAAAAATCTTTATTATTGCAAATAAACTAAAAATAAATTTAAATCTTAAATTATTAAAATCTAATAATTTAATGTTTTTGTTTATTTAATTTATTAATAAAGAAATAAGAAATAATTTACTAATTAAAAAAGTTTATCTAAATAATTTAATTTAATAATCTTGCAAAAAAATTCTTAATAATTTTAATAGAAAAATTATTTATAAAAAAGAAAGTAAATCTCTATTACGTATTGTTTTTCCTTACAAACATTTAAAAATTTCAAGGACAAAAAAATACGGAGAAATTATGAAAAAAAGCGGAATTATATTAACTACAGTTGGAACAATTGCTGTTGTTTCAGCAATTGGAGCTGTTTCTGTTGTTGCAATAACTAATAAAAAGAGAAGTAATAGAATACATGACCAAATGGATAAGTTAAAAAAACAACATGATGATGAAATCAAAAAAATTGAAGATGAATCACATAAAGCTCAAAATAAAATTCATGAACTAGAAGAAGATATCAACAAAAAGAATGATGAAATTAAAAAAATTGAAGAAGAACTTGATGAATTTAAAAGCACAGATGCTGGAAAAGAAATTGAGAAACTAAAAAATGAAATTGATGAAATAAAAAAACAACTTGAAGAAGCAATATTAGCAGAAAAAAATCTAAAAAAAGACAAAGAAAATTTAAATAAAAAGCTTGAAGAATTACATGATGAAAATTTATCGCAAAAACAGGCAATAGAAAACTATACAATTCAAATTCAAGAAAAAGATGAATTAATTATTGCTATTAATAATCAAAAAGATGAATTAAATGCTCAACTTGAAACTATAAAAAATCAAAAACAAAATTTAGACAAAAAACTTGAAGAACTAAATGTAAAAATTCAAACATCAGAAGAAAATAATAAAAAACTTCTGGATGAAAAAACAAGAATTGAAAATGAAAAAAACCAAATTAAAACTCAATTTGACCAATTGAATGAGCAATTTGAAGAGAAAAAAAATTTAATTGAGCAACAAAAAACTCAAATTCAAGAAATTAATAATAAATTAGCAGAATTAGAAAAAAAAGCAACTGAATCTGAAAATGAAATCAAAAAATTAAAACAAGAAAAAGAAGAATTAAATGCTAAAAATATTGAATTAAATAATGAAAATAATGAACTAAAGAAACAAATCGATGATCTAAATCAAAAGTTAACCAAAAAAGAGCAAGAAATTTCTGAAAACAATCAAAAAATTCAACAAGTTGAAGAAGAAAAAAGCAAATTAATTAAAGAAAAAGAAGAAATTGAATCTAAAATAAATGAATTTAAAGAACAAACAAAAAATTCAACCGAAAGAATTGAGGCTTTAGAAAGAGAAAAAAAGACAATTGAAGAAGCAAAAGATAGTGCTCTTCAAAAACTTGAAGAAGAAAAAGCAAAAAACGCGCAACAAGAAAGATTAATTCAAGAGACAGAAACAAAAATTCAAGAAAAAAACCAAGAAATAGAAAAAATTACAAGAGAAAAAGAACAATATAAAGATGGCTTTGAAAAAAACAAAGAATTATTAGATAATAAAATTAAGGAATTTGATGCACAGGCTGAAAAAATAAATGAGTTAAATAGAAAAAATCAAGAATTAGAAACAGCTAAAGCATCAAGTCAAGCAGAAATTGAAAAATTAAAAGAACAAATATCACAAAATGAAGAAACTAAGAAAAAATTAGAGCAAAAACATCAAGAAGAAATTAAAAAAATTCAAGATGAATTAGAACAAAAACGTAAAGATGAAATTAAAAAAATTCAAGATGAAATAGAAGAAAAATATAATACTCTTGAATTAAAAAAAATAGTTGAAAATCCTAATATAGGTAATGTTATATATGTAAATTCACCAGAAGAAACAATCCTAGATGTCATTGTAAATAAAAATGAAAAATTAAAGGATTTAAAAGATCACTTAAAAGTAGAAGTTATAGATAAAGAACAAGGAAAAGCAAAATTAAAAGTTAAAGACACTTCAAATTTTGAAAAATTATCAAGATTAAGAGGAAATGTTGATATTGAATTTAAAAACTTTGGCAAGGAATTTGTTGAAAAAGTATGAACTGAAAAATTTTTCAAAGGAAAAATTGTAAGTTCTGAAAAATTTTTAAGTATTTTAAAAAGATTTAAAGAAGAAATTAAAAAAGAGCTTGAAAATCAAGAATATAATGAAGAACATATTCAACTTATTTCAAAAGATTATGAAAATAAGCGTCCTAAAATAAAAGAACTAAAATTTCAAGATCCAAAAGAAAAATCTTTCCAAATTAAAATTTTAAATGATCCTTTATTACTTCCTTTTGGTAAAGTTGAAGCAGCTAATTCTCCAACTAAATATCGAAAAACTAAAGGAGGAGAAATATTAGAATTTTATAGAGAATCTCCGCTACTTGGAAAATTTGAGCATAATATGAGATACAAGGTTGGTGAAGTATATGAAATAACCCAAATTGGATATTATGATAATGGGAATCAAATTGTTGCTCATGTAATGCCTAATATCATAGATGGGGGCAAAATAACATCAACATTACCAAAAGAAATCACAAGTTTACAAGGAATGTTTTTCCAAAATTCAGGTAATAATTTAGGTGGAATAAGTGATTGAGATACTTCGAATGTTGAAACAATGGCAAATATGTTCAAATTTTCACATGGATTTAATACAAACATATCTAAATGAGATACTTCAAATGTAACTAGTATGGCCGGAATGTTTTATCAAGCAACAAATTTTGACCAAGATATATCTGAATGAAATACATCAAAAGTTACTGGTATGTCTTATATGTTTCATGAAGCATATAAATTTAACAAACCTATTAATACAAAAATGGTATCTAAAAATGGTAAACAGTATAAAGCATGAGATGTTTCAAATGTAACAGATATGAATTCAATGTTTTGACATGCACAACAATTTAATCGGGATTTAAATGATTGAAATACTAAAAATGTAAGAAATATGTTTCAAATGTTCTTCCATGCATTTCAATTTAATGGGGCAATAACCAATTGAAATACATCAAAAGTTGACAATCTACGTGATATGTTTTGAGGAGCAAATAATTTCAATCAAGATATATCTACAAGATGAGTAAAATCAAATGGTGAAGAATATTATGCATGAGATACATTAAATGTAACTGATATGCGTGGTGTTTTCTACTCTACACCTAAATTTAATCAAGACATATCTAATTGAAATGTATCAAAAGTTGGCCAACATCTTGATTTTGCTGCTGGTAATCCATTTGAGGCTAATAAGACATTTTGACCAGCGTTTAAAGAATATTATGAAAAATAATGTTAATAAAACAACTAAAAAACCTATTTGTTATATTAAATTAAAAAATAAGACACCTAAAATTTTGGGTGTTTTTATTTTTTTTAAAACTAAATAAAAAAATATTAAAAAATTTTTATTTATTTAAAAAAAAATTAGAATCATATTTTTTTATTTAATAAAACCTTAACAAAGTGACATTAATAATAAATAAATTTCTAAATTAAAACTAAAAACAAAAAAATATTTATAAATAAATTAAGGCTTAATAAACATTTATATAAAAAACAAAAGCTTAAAAAGAAAGAAAAAAACGAAGAAATTATGAAAAAAAGAAGAATTATGTTGGCAACAATTGGTACCATTACTATAATTTCAGCAATTGCTGCTATAACCATTATTGCTATTACAAATAAAACTCAAAATAATAAAATGCAAAAAAATATAAGCGACTTATAAAAAGAACGTACAGAAAAGATTAAAGAAATTGAAGAATTAAAAAAAAATAAAAAAAATAATTCTGAAAAAATTAATCAAATAAATAATCAAATCAAAGAAAAAGAAGAAGAACTAAAAAGAATTCAAGATGAATTTGAAAAATATAAAAATAGTATAGATGAAAAGAAAATTAGAGAGCTTGAGAATCAAATTAAAAATTTAAAATCAAAAGAAAAAAAATTAATTAATAAAATAAGTCAACTTGAAAATAAAAAAATAGAATTGGAAGAAAAAAAATCAATCTCTAATTGAGCAAAATAAAAAAACCGAAATTCAAATCAATATTTTTAAAAAAGAAATAAAAAAATATGAGATTGAAATTGAAAAACTTAAATTAGAATTAGAAAAAAAATCACAAGAAAAAATTAATGAAATTAAGAATCAGTTAGATAAAGCAAACAAGCAAATTGCAGATCAAAATTCTCAATTAATTAAAAAAGAAAATGAATTATCCAAAATAAAAAATGACTTGATTCAAACAAAAAAACAATTAGATGATGCTAATAAGGAAATTGAGAAATTAAATAAAGAAAAAAATCAAGTAACTAAAGAAATTGAAAAAAGAAAATTTGAAGAACAAAAAGATGAAATTAATCGACAAAAAACTAAAATTGAAAATTATAAAAAAGAAATAAATGAATTCAAAGATCGAGTATCAAAAATAGAAGAAGAAAATAAAAACATTAAAAATGATATAGGTTCGCGTGATCTTAAAATTAAAGAACTTGAAGATTTAATTAAAGAAAAAGAAAAAGAAATTATTGATAATTTTTCAAAGACTACTGATATTAATAATTTAATTACAAATAAAAATTTGGGAACAATTGTAAACCCTAAAAAAGATATAATTTTTGATATTTTAATAAGAAATAATGAAAAAATAAAAAATATCAAGGATTTATTAGAAATAGAAATAGAAATTAAAAATGAAGCAGATGGCATAGCAAAAATAAAAGCAACTAAAAATAACCATCTAAATTTAAATGGTGAAGTTGAAATTGTTTTTAAAGCAATTGACATTGATAAAATAACAAACATTTGAAATAACAAATTTAAAGATAAATTAAAAAGTTCAGAAAAATTTTCAAGTATTTTAGAAAGATTTAAAAAAGAAATTAAAGAATCAAATAATAATGAAGATTATAATCATGAACACATTCAGCTTATTTCAGAACTAAATAAAAATAATCGACCTAAAATAAAAAAACTAGAATTAAAAAATCCTAATGATGATTCATTTCAAATTAAAATTCTAAATGAATCACTACAACTTCCTTTTGGTATGATTGAAGCAGCAAGCGCTCCAACTAAGTATCGTAAATCCATAAATGGTCCTGAAGAAGAGTTTAATGGAATGAATAATTTTGATAATACATTTCAATACAATATGAGAAAAAAAGTTGGTGAAGTATATGAAATAACCCAAATTGGATATTATGATGATGGCAATGAAATTGTTGCTCATATAATGCCTAATATCATAGATGGGGGCAAAATAACATCAACATTACCAAAAGAAATCACAAGTTTACAAGGAATGTTTTACCGAAATAAAGGCAATAACCTGGATGGAATAAGTAGCTGGGATACATCAAATATTGTGACAATGGCAAATATGTTTAGATTTTCAAATAATTTCAATGCAAATATATTTAATTGAGATACTTCAAATGTGCGTAGTATGTCTGGAATGTTTTATCAAGCTCTAAACTTTAATCAAGATATTTCTGATTGAAGTACATCAAATGTAACTAATATGTCATGAATGTTTTATAAAGCAAAAAAATTTAATCAAGCTATTGATACAAGAAATGTTTTTAAACAAAAGAAAAATTACAAATCTTGAGATGTTTCAAACGTAACTGATATGAATTCAATGTTTAGAAATGCCGAAATGTTTAATAAAGATTTAAATAACTGAAATACTAAAAATGTAAGAAATATGTTTCAAATGTTTTTACATGCAACTAGTTTTAATGGAAATATAACAAATTGAAATATAACAAATGTTGAAAATTTACGTAGTATATTTTATGGAGCAACAAATTTTAATCAAGATATATCGAATTAAAATGTATCAAAAGTAGGACAACATGCAAGATTTGCCCACAATGCTAATGCTAATTTTAATTCAAACAAAAAAAATTGACCTTTATTTAAAAAATACTATGAAGACGAAGCAGAAAATGTTGATGATGCTATTATAATTTCTAATTAAAATCAATTAGTTTTAATACAATAAATGAATTAAAAATACTAAAATTTGAAAAATTACTTGATTATAAAATTCAAGCGCAGCAAACTATAATTTAAAAGTTTAGTTGTTTTGCGCTTGAATTTTTCTTGTTAAATCAAATAAATAAAAATTTTAAGTTAAAAAATAAACTTAAATATTCACTAATTCCCATTTTTTTTCTTCTATAAAATAAGAAAAATAAAAAAAATGTTTTTATTTATATTTTTTTTAAAAAATAAATTCTAAAGTGGTAATATTTTTTATGTAATATTGTAATCTATTATATGAAAGAATACATAGAAAAAAATACTTATTTTAAATAATTAAATAATCAAATTAATTCCTACTTTTAATTAAAATAAAAAAATAATACTATGCATTCTTATTAAAAAATAGAAAACACAAAAAAATAATAAAATTCGCTTTTGATTGTTTTTATTTAAAAATAAAAAATATGTGAAATTTATTGATTTTTTTATAAAAATATTTTAAGTTTTTTTATGATAATTTTATTTGATATTCTATAACTTCTAATAAGAATAATATAAATTGAAGTTAATTATTTATTTAATTGCTTTAATAAAAAAACAATAATTAAATTTAAATAATCAAAAAAATAACAGCAATATTTAGATGTTAAATTTGTTATTTTTTAATTATTTTTTAGAATTATGATTTTAATTTAAAAAAATATTTGATTAAATCGATAATAAAATAACAAAATAATATGAATAAATAGTTTTTTATAAATTTTTAAAAATTCTTTAAAAATTTAATTTAACAAAATAAATTTAGAACTAGGTTGAATTAGATATAAAAATAATTTAATTTGTTTAGTAATTTTTATTATTTAATAAATCTAAAAAATAAAAATTTGTTTATTAGTATTTAGTATTTATATATTTAGTTTTTTACACACTCTAAAATGTCTAGTGTTTTTTTGTTGTATGAAATAGCTAAGAGTAGCAACATCCAAAACAAAAATTCAAATGTAAATTTAAATAAAAAAAATCAAAAATCATAATCTAAAAAATCATAATTATCAATTTTAAAAATAGTCATAATTAAAAACAAAAATATTAAAAAAAACAGCATTAAAATACAAAATTAAAATTTTAAAAAAGGAAATGAGAAGATTATGAAAAAGGGTGGAATTATATTAACTACCATTGGTATTCTTGCAGCAACTTCGGCTATTGCAGCTGTATCGATTATTGCTGTGACAAACAAAAATCGTGGGAACAAATTACAAAAAGATATTGATGACTTAGAAAAAGAACGTACAGAAAAAATCATAGAAATTGAAAAATTAGAAAAAGATAAAAAAGAAAATTCTGAAAAAATTGATGAAATAAATAATGAAATCAAAGAAAAAGAAGAAGAAATTAAAAAAATCAAAGATGAACTTGATAAGTATCAAAATACTCCTGATGGCAAAAGAATAGAAGAGCTGAACAAAAAAATTAATGATCTTGAAAAACAACAACAAAAAATAAATAATGAAAAAGTTGCAATTGAAAAAGCAAAAAAGGATTTAGAAGAACAATTAAAAATTGAAAAACAAAGAGTTAGTGATTTAAATAGTCAAAATAATGACAAACAAAGACAAATCAATGAAGCTCAAGAAACAATTAGAAGAAACACTGAAGAAATTGAAAAATATAAAGAAAATATAAAAAAATATGAAGATCTTGAAGAAAAAAATAAAGAATTTCAAAGAACGATTAGTAGTTTAAACAGAAATATTAAAGATAAAGAAGATGAAATTGCTGAAAATAAAAGGCAACTTGACAAAATAAAGGAAGACCTTCGCAAAAAAACAGATGAAGTCGATGAAAATGAGGATAAACTAAGAAAATCAGAAAGAGAACTAAGAAATGCAAAAGAAAAAATTACTGATTTGGATGAAGAAATAAGAAAAAATAAAATCAAAATAGATAGCTTAGAAAAGCAAAAAAAACAATTTGAAGATGATAAAAATGCTGCTATAGAGGATAAAAGAAAATTTGAACAAGAAAGAGATGCTTTTAAATCTGAAATTGCAGATAAAAATAGAATCATTGCTGGAAAAGAAGAACAAATTAGAAGATTAGAAGATGATCTTAACAGGGAGAGAAATAAAAATCCTGATAGTACAGAAAATGTAAAGTTAAAGGAAGAAATTACAAAATTAAAGGAAGATATTTCAAAATTAAATGATACTGTAAGACAAAAAGAACGCGATATTGAAAATCTTAATGGAAATATAAGAACAAAAGATACTAATATTTCAGAACTTCAAAGAAAAAATGACAAACTAACTAAAGATCTTGAAGCTGCCAATGAAGCAAAACATGCTGCAGAATCAGACTTAGCTAGAGAAAAAGAAAATGTTAAAGATTTAACAGCCGAAAAAAGAACATTGCAAAGCGAAAATAGAAAATTAAAAAAAGAAAATGAAGAATTTAATGAAAAAATTTCTAGACTTGAAAAAATAGAAGCAAAATATAATTCTGAAAAACAAAAATTTGATAATCACAAAAAGGAATTAGAAAGCAAAAATAAAGAAATTAAAGAAATTAAAGATAATGCAAAAATTGTTTTATGAACAATCTGAATTTATCGATTGTGATATGATGAGTGAGAAGCAGAATACGAAAAAGGTTGACGTCCAGGTCTTGTTAAGCTAGATGAGGAATTTAAAAAACGATATCCAATAGAAAAATTTAATGTTGAAGATGTCAAGATGGCTTTTGAAAAACACGAAAAATTTAAAAATGAATATGCCAAAGTAAATATCGATGTATTTAAATTAAAAAAAGAAAAAATGGCCATTGAAAAAGAACTTGCTGCTTCAGGAATTATAATTGAAGATATAAATAAAAAAATGAGCAATTACAGCATTCTTTACAAGAAAAATCAAAATCATATATCAAAAATTGCGAGCCAACTTGAAGCCACAAATAAAGAACTGAATGATGCTATTGATGAAAAAATAGATGAACTAAATAAATTACTTAAAGAAAAAGAACTAGAATTAGTTGCATCTAGAGAGGCACATTTTAGAGCATTAGTTAAAAAAGAAGAATTTGAAGTAAGGTTAATGAAAGCAAATGCCCAATTAGTTGAAAAAAATAAAGAAATTGCAAGACTAAATGATTTAATTAAAGATCTTGAAGAAAAAATTAATCGAAATAAATCCAATAATATTGATATAAATACCTTAATTACTAATAAAAATTTAGGTGGTATTATAAACCCTACAGAGAGCATAATTCTTGATCTTTTGGTAAAAAATAATCAAAAAATTGAAAGAATAAAAGATTTTATACAAATAGAAATCATTAATGAATCTCAAGGTAAAGCTAAAGCAAAAATAAAAACAAATAAGGATAATTATCTACGTTTAAGTGGTGAAGTTGAAATTACTTTTAAAAGTATTAGAAATGAACAAATTATTAATATTTGAAACAACAAATTTAAAAATCAATTAAGAAGTTCAGAAAAATACTCAAGCATTTTAGAAAGATTCAAAAATGAAATTAAGAAATCACTTAACCTTGATAATTCTAATGTTGAAAATATTCAACTTATTTCAGAATCTTATAAAAATAAACGTCCTAAATTAAAATATTTGAGATTTAAAAATTCAGATGAATCATTTTTTAAAATAAAAATTTTTGATAATGAATTACTACTTCCTTTTGGATATATTAAAGCAGCAAGTGCACCAACAAAATATCGTAAGGTTAAAAATGGAGCTGAATTAGAATTTAATGGGGTATCTGACATAAATACTAAATTTGAACATAATATGAAGCATAAAATTGGTGATGTATATGAAATCACTCAAATTGGATATTATGATAATGGAGATGAAATTGTTGCTCATGTGATGCCCAATATTGTAAATGGAGGTAGAATTACATCTTACTTACCAAAAGAAATCACAAGTTTACAAGGAATGTTTTTCCAAAATTGAGGAAACAATTTACATGGAATAAGCAATTGAGATACTTCAAATATTGTGACAATGGCAAATATGTTCAAACTTTCACATGGATTTAATACAGACATATCAAAATGAGATACTTCAAATGTAACTAGCATGGCAGGAATGTTTTATCAAGCTCTAAATTTTGATCAAAATATATCTGATTGAGATACATCAAAAGTTACAAGTATGTCTTACATGTTCCATGAGGCAACAAGATTTAATCAACCAATTGATACAAAAATTGTTTTTAAAAACAATAAACAATACAAAGCATGAGATGTATCAAATGTAACTGATATGAATTCAATGTTTTGACATGCTAATGTATTTAATCAAAATCTAAACAATTGAAATACTAAAAATGTAAGAGATATGTTTCAAATGTTCTTCCATGCATTTAAATTTAATGGAGCAATAACTAATTGAAATATTTCAAATGTTCATAATCTACGTGATATGTTTTGAGGTGCAAATAGTTTTAATCAAGATATATCTACAAGATGAGTAAAATCAAATGGTGAAGAATATTATGCATGAGATACATTAAATGTAACTGATATGCGTGGAGTATTCTATCATGCAATATCATTTAGTCATGATATATCTAATTGAAATGTATCAAAAGTTGGTCAACATCTTTTATTTGCAGAAAATAACCCACTGCATAGAGATAGAAAAAAATGACCTTCATTTAAGGAATATTATGAATTATAATAATATAAAATTAAATTATCTATCATCTAATTAGAAATATATAATTAAAACCTCCAGAGTTTGGAGGTTTTTTTGATTTAAATTTTACTAAAATAACATACTTGTTTTGTTTATAAAATTATCATTAGAATTGCCGCAATTACAATGCTTAATGAAATTGCAATCACTAATCCAGAAATTTTTTTAATTTTTAATGCTCTCAATTGTTTTCTTTTAATTGCAATAAAGATAATTGAACTTAATAATAAAATCGAAAAAATTCCTAATAAACCATAACCAAGATAGTTTAAAGTGTTTTTAGCAACTTGTTTTTCTTTATTAATAATTTCTTTCACATTGGCATATGTTTTTTTGAAATTTGCTAATATTTTTTCATCACTAATACTTTTATTGTCCACCAAAATTCCTAATTGAGCAAAATTATCAATAATTTCCTTAACCGATTTTAAATAAAAATCATATCAAGCAAAAATATTTAAAACTCTTTTTGAACTTGTAGCAATTAATCTTGAGATTTGTTTATTAATTAAGTCATAATATTGATTAATAATATCCAAATTTAATTTTGAATTAATAAAATTCGTTTGAATAATTTTTTCATTAATTCTTGTAATTTCTTTAAATCTTAACAAAATTCCTTTAAGAGCATTAGTTAAATAATTAAAATATCACTCTTCATTAATTTTTGATGAAAACAAAGAAGTTAAAAATAAATATTTTGAATTTTTTAGTCCCCTATTAATTGTTTCTTCATTATTTGAACTTCCATAACTTGTTGCTAAGTCATTAATAATTTTATGCATATTTGCATTGTATTCTTTTTGGTTAATAACTTGCACACCAGCACCAACCATATCAAATAAACTTTTCCTTAAATTATTATGTCTTAAATCTGTGTAATTAACTTTGTGATCAATTCCTAAGGCCAAATATAGTCTTGAAAAAAGTTCTTGGTTTGCTTGAATGGTTTTTTCATAAACTTTATTGAATGCTTTTTGTTTATTTGAAGTATCTATTTTTATGTTTGCAACAGAATATTCTCTTACTTTATTTGGTGCAACAAGATCAGTAATTTTGATTGTTGCTTTAATTGCATTATTCCCAGAAGCTTCTATGCTAGCAACTGAATATTCATATCTTGTATTAATTGGGTTATCAAAAAAGAAGATTTTTTTCTTTTGATCAGATGCTGCTGAATTAAATGAAGAAACTAATGTTGAGACAGAATTATTTGTATGAGTATAAGAAACATTTGGAAATAAAAGCGGTAGAGTTCTTATTTGTTCATCAACGTTAACTTCTTTATCAGGTTTATCACCAGGAACTAAATCTGGTTTTTCAATTGGTTCATCTTCTTTTTTTTCTTCTTGTTTTTCTTCTTCGTCTTTAAAATCTTTATTTTGTTTTAAATCAAATTTAATGAATTTTTTTTCTAGTTTTGAAATGATATATTTATCCCAATTATCAAATCCAGCAGGAGTTGTAAATTCAATTAGATTATTGTCTTTGAATTTAATTTGAATATCTTTACCAACAACAGGAATATCTTTTTCATCATAAAGCATTGATTTTAGTTCTTTGCTAAGGTCTGAAATATATTTATTAATTAATTTTTCTAGTTTTTCTTTTGAAATGCTATTTGTTTGATCTTGTTGTTTTTTTTCAATTTTATTATTCTCACCTTTAATTTGTTTTGAATAATCAGTATTGGTTTCTTTACCAACCTTGATTTCTTCAAAATCCTCACCGTCATATTTAATATTAGCAATATCATATTTTTGATTATTTGCCATTAAATATGGAAAAACAACATTAAATCCATGATTATTTGCATGATTTGTTTTCAATGATTCACCATTGTCTTTTAAATACTTTATCAAAACTTGTAAATAAATTAATTTGTCAATATTTGCAATATTTTTTTTGAAATCACTATTTAGTTCTTCTTCAATTTTTTTTCTTTCTGAATCTAGGAATTTTTCTGTATCTTTAATTAAAGTTTCAATTCCTTTTTGAAGCTTATCTTGTGCAAAAGTTTTAAACTCAGAAAAATCGGATGCAACTTTTGGTTCTTCTTTTTTATTTTCTTGTTTACTTGATTCTTCTCTTTTACTTTGTTGGTTTAAATTGGCATAGGAAATTAAAGTCATAGGAATGACTAATCCTGGAATTAAACTAAATGATCATAATTTGGTTTTTATTTTCATGATTTTTCCTATTTAATTAATTTTAATTTTTGTTGAAAGTCAAGTAAATATAGTTTTTGTTCTAAGATTTTTAGTTCCATATATTGGTCTAAATTCAGCCCAATTGTTTGAAGTGATAAATAGTAATTGATTTGATTTGAAATTTCTTTAATTTCTTTTGTCTTATCAATAAAATTTTTTGATTCAAAATAAATTTCTTTCTGGCTAAATGTTGTAATTGTGATTAAGTTTTCATTAACAATTATGTTTGTATTAATTAAGAATAAATAAAATGTTTGGTTTGTTTCAAGATTTTTAATTCGGATTAAAATTTTTTCATATGCCAAGATTGAATTTTCATCAACAAACACTCATTCTTCAGTTTGATCGACATTAATGAATAATTGTGCTTTTTTTAATTCAAGCAGCTTATTATTTAAAAAATTAATTTTTATTTGAAAAGTTTTTGTTGTATCTTGCATATTTTAATCCTCAAAAAAGTTTTTATTTGCTCTTGTTAATAAAACAATTTCTTCAATTTCTTTTTCACGTTTACTACGAATAATTTTCTTTTTAACAATCGTAATTTCATCCTCAATTTGATTGATAATTTTATTTGTTGTTACTAAATCATTTTTAGCATTATAAAATGATGATTCAATCATTAATGAACGAACAGCATTTTCCAAAAAAATATTAATTTCATTATCAATGAATTCTTCAATTCCAGGATAAATCTTGTAATTAGCAAAATTATTAAGACGACTAGGTTCAAGTTCTTGGTGAGCTAACTTATTAACATCAAATTGATCAATTGGCAAAAGTGTAAAATAACCATTATAATTTTTGTTTGTATTAATTACAAAATTTACATGATCATAATTATTTTCAACATGTAAAATTTTGATTAATTGTGAAATAATTCAAGGTAAACTTTTATTTTTTTCTTCTGATTCTAAAAAATGCTTAATTACATTGAAATCATTTTGTTTACAAAATTGCAATGCTCTTTCACCAACAACAATGAAATCATCATGTTTTTTATTAACATAATTTAAAATTGTTTTTTCATATCTCGAATATGAATCCGTTGAATATTTTTGTTTTTCAGTTACATAAATTCATAAACTAGTTTGCTTTTTTTTGTTTTTATTCGTAATTTTTTTATCAGTATTTAGTAATTTATTTTTAATTGCATATTGATTTTTAATTTCTGTAATTAAACTGATATTTAAAAGGGCATTTGAAATATCAAATTTTAATTTTCTTGTTAGCTTCATAATATCAATTAAAAGAATATTTTTTGAATTATTAACTTTTGTTAAAATATTGTTTAAATTTTGTAATTTTTCTTCATATTTTTTTAAATGCATCTTATCATCCTAATATATGTTCTTGGCTGTAAAATAATTCAAAATCATTGTTTTTTTTCATAATTATTCCTTTAATGACTTCAACATAAAATCCATTTGCTAATAAAAATTTGATTTCAATATTGAGATTCATTATAAAATTGCTATTAAATAAGTTTGAATCTGAACTAAAATCAATTGTTTCAAAATTTGATGATTGATTTTTTGATAATGTTGGTGCTAAATACAAATTATTTAAATTTGGCTCCAAATTAAATGAAATTACAAAAGCATCAAAAACTAAATCATATTTTTGCTCACTGGCTTTTTTAATTCAATCAAATAATATTTTTTCTTCATTTTTATTTTTATCAAGATTACTTTTTAACAAAACTGTCGAAATTAATTTATCAAAAGAAATGAAATTATTTTGATTTTTAAAATTTTCAAATTCTTGATTTAATAATTCGATTTTTTTATTTGTTTCTAGCAATTGACTTTGTTTTTGTTTCTCAATTTTTTTCATCTTTATTTAATTTCTTTCAATATAAATATTATTTGATTTTTTGGTTAATTTCATTAACACAACAAATAAATTAATCATCAGTGCAAGATTAAATGCGATGATTAAAACAGCTGTAGTAATCACAAAGATTTGTTCAAGTGATAATTTTGAACTAACATTATAAAAACTTTGATTATTATTTGCTAATAAAATTGAATTAAGACCACTAATTAATAGTGTTGCAAGCATTAGAATAATAATAATTTCTAAAAACATTGCAACATAATATGATTCATTTGCAATTTTTAAGCGATGGATTAATAAAATTACTAAGCTAAAAAATCCGCCAAATAAAATGCTTAAATTAGTTTCAAGTTTATTTTTAAACACTAAAACATTGATTAAAACAATAATTCAAATTAACCCAAGCATAAAACCAAGAATAATATTATTAACTAAAAGACCACGAACCTTAAATTTCTTAATAAAATTAATTAATAAATATCAAATGAATAAGAAAACAATTATCCCTAGTCCAATCAAATATAAATATGTTTGTGGTTCTTTATTTGCAACAATAATATCATTTGCATTTTTATAAAAAAATGTACGAATAAATCAAAGAAAAACAACAAATCCTAAAAATAAATATAAGATGATTTTTTCTTTAAAATTGTTATTTTTGTTTTGTTTTGTAATTGCTAAAATAATTTTTTCAATTTTAATTCCAAATAAAATGATTGCTAAAAATATTAAAAACAAAATCAAATAAATTAGGTTTTTAACATCTCTTTGTGAAAACATATTCAAAAAGAAATTATGCATTATGTTGTTATTTAAAAAATCATTTTTATTTCCTTTGATTGAAAACACCCAAATGCTTAAAATAATTAAAAAACTAAAAACTAAAATTCCTCTTGCAACATTAGAAATAATCACTAAATTTTTATTTTTATGAATCAAAGGATCAGTTTTTCTTTTTAATTTATATTTATAAATTGAATAAGCTAAATCTAAAATTAAAAGTGGAATTGAAATTAAAGCTAAAAAATAATAATCTAGTGTATTTTGTCTAAAAAAAGTAAACAACAAAACTAAAGCTGTTAAAGAAAAAACTAAATAAGTGACAAATCAACCAAGATATTTTTTTCCCGCTTCTTTTTGTTCAATTGTGTTTGAAAAATTTTTAATAAATGTATAAAAAAATATTCCCATTAACAAAAATACTCGAAATAAAGCTAAATAATTAATCCGTTCTAATGTTGGATTTGAAAAAACTAAAAATCATTGAATATTTTGGTTTAAAAATAATTTTTTTGAAAAAAGTGTTAATGGGGCAAAAAATAAAATCAATCCTGAAGCAAGCACAAAAAAAGAAATTAAAATGATTTTTAACATTCAAATGAATGAATTTCTTTTTTTGTTATTTAGCATTGATTCAAAATCATCATATATTTTTTTATTAGTAATACTATTAGTCTGCATTGCTTACTAATCTCCTTGAATGAATCATTGTTAATATTATGTAATATTTGTAATTAACCTTAATATTAGCCTTAATATTTTATAAATTAAGTATTAATTTTTTTAAAACTAAAAACTAATAGTTATTACTTACTTAATACTTAAATATAAACTATCATTTTTTAGCAAATAAGAATAATTTATTTTGAATATTTTTATCAATTTTGGCTATTGTGACACAAACAGCACCAATTCCGGTATGAATTGAAACATCAACTGGTAATTTAATTGAGTATATTGGAATACCGTTTTCTGTAATTGTTTTAAATTTTGAAATTAATTGGTCTAAATCATCATTTTCTGCATGGATAACAAATAAGACTTTGTCTTCTAAATCATCCTTGTTACTATTTCATAATTCAGTTACAATTTTTTCTAAGGATTTAGTAAACACTCTACCAATTCCTTCTTTTTCTAACACCCCAAAATCAAATTTAATCAAAGGCACAATTTTTAAAAGTTTTGCAATTACTGCTGCTGCTTTTGATAAACGCCCTCCCTTAACTAAGGCATCATTAAATTGTGGAACTAAAATTAATCTTTCATTATTGATTTCAAAATGTTTAATTGCGTCTTCAAATGCAATGCCTTGTTTAATTTTTTCTTCAAAAATTAATAAATCACGAACAATTAAATATGAAATTCTTTTTGAATCAACAACATAAACCTTCTTATTATCTTTAAATTGATTCATTAAGAAAGAAATTTGTGATGACAAATGTTTTGAAATTGAATAAATCATTATCAAATCATAGTCATTTATATATTTAGCTACTTCTTGTTCATTAACAACTGGTGATGAAGCCGATGTAATTGCATGAATTTTTCTATTTGCTTCTCACATTATTTTAAAATCTCCAATGAAAATATCTTTTCCAATTTGATATTTCTTATTTTCAATTTCACACTGTAAAGGAATGAAACCTCAACCTAATTGATGTGCTTGTTCTTCACTTAATCCTGATGATGAATCAACAATTATTTTTATTTTCATAATTTCTCCTAATCACTAAAATTAATGAAATAATTATACAAGTATTTTAAATATTTTAAAATTTTGTTTTTTTATCTTAAAATCTTCAACCAATTTAAAAAAATTTTGCAATCATTTCATTCAAAAAATAAAATTAATATTTTATATAATTATTTAAAATAAATCTTAATTTAAGTATTAATTTATATTATATTGCATATTTCAAAAGAAGGGATTTTTATGCCAAAAAACTTTATTGCTGAATTAAAGACAAGAAAAATTCTTAATAACATTTCAAATGAAAAAAAATTCTTAGAAATTCCAAAAAACTCAGGTGTTTATATTGGCTTTGATCCAACTGCTAAAAGTCTTCATTTAGGAAATTATTTACAAATTGCAACATTATTACGTTTTAAAAATGCTGGATATAAAGTTTATGCAATTCTTGGGGGAATTACAGGAATGATAGGTGATCCAAGTTTTCGCAATAGTGAAAGAAAGTTTTTGGACATAGAAACCTTAAAAGAAAACAAAATAGCAATTAAAAAACAATTAAAAAAATTTGGTTTAGATGTAATAGATAATCTTGATTTTTATAAAAACATCAAATTAATTGATTTCTTTTCAAAAATTGGGAAATTAATCAATATTAATTATTTATTAGAAAAAGAAAGTATTGCAACAAGACTAAAAAGTGGCTTAACTGCTACTGAGTTATGTTATCAATTAATTCAAGGTTGAGATTTTAAATGCATGTATGAAAAACATGATGTTAGAATCCAAGCCGGTGGCTCAGACCAATGAGGAAATATTACAACAGGATTAGAATTTATTCGCAAAATTTATGGTGACAGTGCGAATGCTGTTGCATTGACAATAAATTTATTAACTGATGAAAATGGTCAAAAATTTGGAAAATCAACAGGAGGTGGATCTTTGTGATTAAACAAAGAAATGACAACTCCTTATGCCCTATACCAATTTCTTTTAAATCAAGCAGATGAAAAAATTGATGAATATCTAAAAATCTTGACTTTTTTATCGCTTGATGAAATTAATAAAATTATGACTAAACACAATCAAGCCAAATATCTTCGTTTTGCCCAAAAAACTTTGGCATATCATTTAGTTAAAGATATTCATGGTGCAAGAGCAGCCAACCAAGCACAAAAAATCAGCAACATTCTTTTTGCAAAAAGCAATCAAAATTTAACATTAAGTGATATTGAAATGCTTAAAAACTCGATTCAAACAATCTATGTTGAAAAAAATCAAAAATTTATTGATGTTATAAGGAGATATAAAATCACAGTATCAAATCGTGAAACAAGAGAATTTATTCAAAAAAAATCATTTCTAATTGATAACCAAATTGTTGTAGATGAAAATCAAATTATTGAATTTAAAAAATATTCTAAATATGCCTTATTAAAAAAAGGTAAAAAAGATTTTTATATTTTAACTAATGTGGAGAAAATAAATTTTTAACATGGCTTTTCCAAAAATTATCATAAATGAAACTAAGTTTAAAAACAATATCAAACAAGCAATTGAAATTTGCAAGCAAAAAAATATTGAAGTTTTAGCTGTAACTAAAGGATTTTGTGGCAATCGCCGAATGGTTGAATTATATTATGAAGCAGGAATTAAATATTTTGGTGATTCAAGATTGGATAATTTTGAAGTTTATAAGGACATTCCAGGACATAAACAGCTTCTAAGAATTCCAATGATTTCTGAAATTCCAAGAATGTTGGAACTATGCGATTCATCATTAAATGGTGATATTAATGTCATTAAAAAAATTGATGAATATGTAACTGCAAATAATTTAAAAACACACGAAATTGTTTTAATGGTTGATTTAGGTGATCGTCGTGAGGGGTATTTACCTGAAGAAACATTAGAAATTTCCAAACAAATTCAAGAACTTAAAGGCATTAAATTAATTGGTTTAGGTTGCAATTTTGGATGTTATGGTGCAAGAATTCCTTCAGATCAAGCAATGGCACAATTTGTAGCTTTAAAACATCAAATTGAAGATGAATTAAATATTAAACTAACACATATGTCAGGTGGAAATTCATTAAGTTTACATATGGTTTGAGAAAATCGTATGCCAAAAGAAGTCAATTTCTTAAGAATGGGATTTGCAATAATTTTTGGAACTGAGGATATGTATCGTCAAACAATCAAAGGAATGCATCGTGATGCTTTTCGATGTGAAGTTGAAATTATTGAAGTTGATTATAAATCATCCCTTCCAGTTGGTGAATGTGGAATTGATGCATTTGGACAAGTTCCTTATTTTGAAGACATTGGCAATATCAAAAGATTAATTTTAGGAATTGGTAAACTAGATACAATGTTTGACGCAATGATTCCATATGACAAAGATCTTAAAATTCTTGGAGGGTCATCAGATCATTTAATTATTAATGCCCAAGATAGCAAAATCAATTACAAACCAGGAGACATTATTAAATTTGATTTAGATTGAGGAAGTTTATTATATTTATTTAATTCGTCGTATGTCAAAAAAGAGTTTGAAAAATAAAGACTAATAATTGTCTTTGTTTTTTATTTTTTTTAAAAAAATTGTTTATTAATAAAAAAATTTTGGTGATTTTCAAAAAAACTAATAGAATATTTTTTTGTAACAGTTTTTTTATTGTTTCGTTTTTTAAATTAAATTTATAATAAATGATTTTATACGGAGAAAGTAATTAAACAAAATAATCCTTAGTTTAGGATCAGTTGCATCATTGCAACACTACCACTAATTGCTGCTTCTTGTAGAAGAAAAAATAAACAAGAGGAAATTCAAAGAAACATCCAAAGTGATCAATCTCAAGAATCAAAAGATTCTAAAGAAAATAAATTTCAAAAACAAGAAATTTCAAGTAAAGAAAAAGCAAAAAATGAAGCATTTAAAAACAAAGAAGTCAAGCTTTAATTAATTACTACAAGGAAGTTTTAGAAATAGTAGAAAATAAAAAAAATTGATCAAATTGATTTAACATTAAAATAAATTAAAAAATTTGTAGCAGAAAATAATAGCAATTCAAAATTGTCCTCACAATTTTTTTATTTCAAAAAGATTTTGAATCAAAAAATTGAATATACAGGTCTTACATATAAAAAAATTAAAGATATTGTTACTAATTATGAAAATAATTAAGATTTTAATTTATATTAAAAAATTCAAGCACTCAAAATTGTCTTGAATTTTTTTATTACTAAATTTCAATCCTAAGTAATAAAGCGCTTTAAATCAATCTATTTTAAAAAATCAAATTTATCTATATTATTTATTTCACTATCAATTTGATTTTTTAATTTATTAGCTTCATTTATTAAGAAATTATATTTTTGCCCATAACTTCCTGGGTAGAAAAAAAGATTTCAACCATGTGAAAATGAATTGCTATAACTAGATATTTCTTTTAATAATTGATTTCGCTTTGAACTTAATTCACTATATTTTTGAAGATGCAATTTAAGATTGTTTATTCTTTTAAGAATGCATTCAAAAATCTGATTTATAAAATAATTAAAAACTTCAAATTTCGGTTTCAAATCATTATTCTTAAATAAATTTGCTAATTTATTTATTTTTTCTTTTAAAGCACCAATTTCTTTTTCAATTTTTGAATAATTATTTTTAAATTCAAAAAATAACTCAAGTAAATAAGATAATTTTTCTTTAATTTCTTCAATTTGCTTCTTGAATTCTTCAAGATTTTCAATATTTTTTAAATTTAATATTGTTTCAAATTCATCAAAACTATGATCTATAATTGATACTAAAAAATCTAAATCAAGATTATTTTTTTCTTTTTCAATATTCTTAAGAATATTTTTAATTTCTTCGTTATTTGCTTCAACTTTTTTAAGAGATTGATTGATTTTTTCTTCAACACTTCTTTTGCTTATTTTTAATTTTTGATTTTCAATATTGCTTTTTTCATCATCTTTAGCGTTTAATAAAGGATTGTGATCATTCACCATTTCTTTTTTTGGAGTATTTTCTTCTTTGTTTGAATCTAAATCATCATGAGTTTTTGGTTTTTCATTATTCGAAATACTTTCATCATTTTTATTTGAATCTTTAACTTCATTGTTTGGATTTTTTTTCTTTGATAGATCATCATTTTTTTGTTCGTTTGATGATGAAAATGAACTATCTTCTTTGTTTGATTCAAGATCATTTGCAAGATTTTTATCATTTCTAAATCTTTTTTTTGATACATTTTCACAAGAAGCAGCAATTAAAGGAAGAGATCCTAAACTTAAAGTTGCAAAAAATAAAAAAGACATTTTATTTAATTTTTTCATATTTTTTTTTTAAATGAAAATCTCCAATTGAATTTTAGTTTTAAATTTAAATTAATTTAAAAAGATAACAACCTAATTTGTTACATAAATACTATATAACATTTTTTGATTTTAATTTTAAAATTATTTAAACTGAATTTAGATTCAATTTGATGAAATTTAGAAAAATAAAAAATCTTCAGAATCTGAAGATTAATTGCTTTTTTAGATTTTTTAGAATCAAAATTATTTTCTTTTGATTTCTTTCAATCTTGCGCTTTTGCCTTTAAGATTACGCATGTAGTAAAGTTTTGCTCTTCTAACTTTATTTCTTCGAATAACTTCAATATGTGAAATTAAAGGTGAATTAATTTTAAAAATCCGCTCAACCCCAACGCCATATGAATCTTTACGAACAGTAATTGATTTATTGATTCCTTCACCATATGATGCAATAACTAAACCTTCAAAAACTTGAATTCTTTCTTTATCGCCTTCTTTAATTCTTACATGAACTCTAACGTTATAACCTTCTCTTATTTGAGGAAAATCAGTTCTAATTTGTTCTTTTTCTACAATTTCTAATAATTTACTTCTCATTTTTAATCCTTTCGATTATATCTTTCCGATTTTTTAAAGTTTTTAAATAAGCATTTTCCTCACGCCATTCTTTGATTAATTTATGATTCCCAGATAATAAGACTTTTGGCACTTCTAAACCTTTATAAATCGCTGGTTTTGTATATTGGGGATAGTCTAGTAGTCCATCATTTTCAAAACTTTCATTTTGATAACTAGTTTTTCTTAGAACTCCAGGCACCAATCTTGAAACTGCCTCAGCAATAACCATTGCTGGAATTTCTCCACCTGTTAAAATAAAATCACCAATTGATAGCTCCTCATCAACAAAATGCAATACTCGTTCATCAAAACCTTCATAATGACCACAAACAAGGGTAATTTCTTGCTTTTTTGCTAATTCATGGGCTTTTTTTTGATCAAATTTTTTGCCTTGTGGACTGACAATAATTTTATAACTATTAGGCAACGTCTCAAGTGCTAAATCAATCGGTTCAACTTGTAAAAGCATGCCATCGCCACCACCATAGACAGTATCATCAACTTTATTTCTTTTTTCTTTTGAAAATTTTCTAAAGTCAATGATATTAAGTTCCAAATGCCCTAATTTGATTGCTTTAGCAATGATGCTATATTGTTTAAAAGTTTCAAAATATTCTGGAAAAAGTGTGAGTATGTTTATTTTCATAATTATTTATTTTTATTGGCTACATAGTTTTTGTAGAAATCATTTTTCTTTAAAAGAGTGCGAATTGTTTCTGTTGGTTTAGCACCATTGTCTAAGTACTTAGTTGTTAATTCTTCGTTTAGAACTAATTTTTTTGTATGTGGATCATAATGACCTAAAACATCAATAAATTTTCCATCTCTTGGTGCTCTTGCATCAGCTGCAACAATTTTATAAGTTGCATGGAATTTTTTTCCTGTTCTTTTTAATCTAATTTTAACCATAAGTTTTCCTTTATTTTTTTATTTTTTAAATGTAAAAATGACATTTGATTTTTTAAATATCAATTATTTTACCACAAAATAACTGTTAAGTAAAAATACTTGACACTTTTTTATGTATTTTAAGATAAGACTATTTTTTAAACTAGAAAAGCATACTTTTTAAATGATTTAAAAATGGTAAAATATTTATATTATGGAATTAAAAGAAAAAGAAATTTTACGAAAAAAACTTGATTATGCCTATGCACCATATTCAAAAGTAAAAGTTGCTGCTCTTGCAATTGATGCAAAATGCAATAAATTTTATGGTGTCAACTGTGAAAATGCAGCTTATCCAAGTGGATTGTGTGCTGAAAGAGCAGCATTATTTTCCTCAGTTGTTCATGGAATTGAAATGGGAACATTTAAGGAAATTCATATCATTAGTAATTTAAACAAAATTTTATACCCTTGTGGTGCTTGTCGACAAGTTATGTCACAATTTCTAGAAAATGATGCCAAAATCATTTTGCATTCAACAGATTTTTTAGAAGAAAAAGTTTTTACGATGGAAGAAATGCTACCTGGCGGAGTGAAATCTGAAGATATCATTGCTAAATAATAACTAAATTAGCTGGAGTTTAAAAAAATGAAAATTAATCATATCTGTGATTTAACACATGTTCAATTGCATGGCACAAATTTCGGTGAAGAGATTCTTTATTATTTAAATAAATTTTCAATGTCACAAAAAGAACTTTCACAACGTCTTGGGTTAAGTACACAATATATTTATATTATTATCAATAGCAAAAAAAATATTAATCTTAGTATTTCAATTCTTGAAGGCATGGAAAATGTTTTTAATCTTGAATTAGGAACTCTTTCAGAAGTTTATTCAATTTATAATAATCAAGAAAAGCTTGATGATAAAGAAATTGAAGAACTTTTAAATGCATATGGACAGGATTTTCTTATTTCAAATCCAAGTTTACCTTTAATTAGCAACCTTAAATTAAGTAAAGATATGTCAGTAAATAAAAAATTGATGATTATGAATCGCTTTTATGGTGTTGCTGATTTAAAAAATTATGCTTTTTATTTAAAAGAAAATGCTTTAGCTGATGAAGATGTTTATGCTAGTCCAAATAGCAAAGTTTGGATTAGATTTTGTGAACTTTCATTACTTGAAATGATGACAAATAAAGAAATTGGTGTTTTTCGCAAAAATTCTTTTGATGTAATTTTTAAAAAAGTAATCAAAATCATTTGCAATGAAAATAAGGAATTTAAAGAAAAAATTCTTGAGCTACAAAATTATTTATTAACAAAGGGAATTATTTTGATTACAATGCCTTTTATTGAAAAAAGTGAAATTGGAGCAATTACTTTTCAAAAAGGTGCCCAACGCCTAATTTTTGTTTCTGATATTTATAATTGTGAAGCATTCATTTTTAATTATATTTTGCATGAGATAACACATTGCTTTTTTAACAAAGAGCATGAAGATGAAATCAACGATATTTATATTAAAAAATATAATGAAATTAAAAATGAACTAAATTTTAATTATCAAGGGATTGATGATGGTTTAAATGCGTTTAAAAAATGTCATAAAATTAAACATGATGATAAAACAGGTGAATTTTGTGAGATAACAAAAGAAGTTTTTGCAAAATACAAAAAAGTTTCTTTTTAAAATTCCAAAATCAGGATTAAATATTGTTAAAAAATCTATAAAAAAAATGAAGTTTTAAAGAAAATGACTTCATTTTTTTATCAAATATTGTTATCAAGATAAATATCCCCATATGCTTCTTGTGACATTTTTCCATTTTGGATTTTATCTGGACATAGCAACACATAATGAATTGCGGGACTTTTGCGCTTTGAACCTTCTTCAACTAATTCCAGTTCAAATTTGTGACCACTTAAAAATCCAAAAGTGCGACTATTAGGATATTCAAAATTAAAATATTTTTTAAAATCAGGATGTTGTAAAACGCCATTAAAAGTTTGTTCTCTTGGAATTCGATCAAAATCCTCTTTGTTACTTGGATAAACATCATTCCGGATTTTTTTAACGATTTCTTTGAGTTCAGCAAATGTTTTTTTTGCTCCTTCAGATGTTGTTTTAAATGAAAAAGAATTATGAACTTGTTGGATTTGCGAATCTGTTAATAATTTACTTGGATTATTTGGAACAATCGTATAATCAATTTTTGTATCGAAATTATTTCTGTTGTTATTGTTGTTATTGGAATTATTATTAGGATTATTGCAAGACAATGCAAACAATGAAAGCATTGGTGTTATTATTGTTGGAATAAATAAAAATTTAGACTTCTTCATAACATAATTTTAATACTTTAAACATCTAAATTTATTAAATTAACACATTTAAATATAAAAAATACTTTATATTATTATAAAGTATCAAGTTTTCTAATTACATCAACTTCAACTAGATCTCTTAGATCAACACATAAAACTTGATAATGAATTGCTGGGACATTATTTTCCATTAATAATCTAAATTGATATTTATGTGCTGAATTAAATCCTTTTAATGGATGATAGGAAACTTTAAAATATTTCTTAAACTCAGCATTTCAATTAAAAAGTCCTTCAATTTCAAGTGATTTATTCAACTTCCTGTCTTTTACTAGTTTATTTCAATAATCATTTAATTTTCCTTGTTTTTGTAGCTTGCGACCTTCTTCATTTAATTCAAAGACAAATGAATCTTTGATTTCTTGAATTTGTGTTGAATTTAGCAATTGTGGTTTCTTTTTTTCTCAATCTGCAGGCTGCATTTTACATGCAACTGATAACATCGGAAATGCAACAAAAGGAATTGCTCCTGTCAACATTAATAGTTTATTTTTTTTCATTATTCGCCTTTCATACTTCAATATCTTGAAAGTAGTTTAAATTATTTCAACCAATTGGTTTAATAAGATGTTTTTGAAAAACAACTTTTGCAAAATTATCAATATTAATTTGATTTTTAAAATTAATTGAATAACTAATTAAATTATTAATTTCATTGATCATGTTTAGTTGATTTTCAGTTTTTAAATTTTTTAAATAATTTCTAATTTCTTTATTTGAAAAACGAAAATTATTTGTAGAAATAAATTTATTTAAATTTATTAATTCCGTATAAACATTATGATAAGTATCAGAATTTTTAGCTAAAAAAGTAATTAATTTTTCTAAATTAAGATCTTTATTTGTAATTTGCTTAAATAAATACTCAGAAGTCACTCCTTCAAATAAGAAAAAATTTGTATCTTTATAAATTGATTTATTTGCAGAAAAAAATTCAATGTATTTTTCATAATCATTAATTTGCGTAATTTCAACGCGAAATTTTTGATGAATTGAATTAAGAATTTTTTTTACCAATGAAATTTTTTCATCTGTAAATTGATTTTCTAAATTAATTAAAATGGGAAGATTTAAAAAAAATTCTTGCTCAATTTGTTGGTTATTTGCATAGAATTTATCAATCATATTTTGCAAATTAGTCTTAATTTCTTCAAATCAAAATGATTTGATTTTTTCTTCTAGTTTAATAATTTGCGGATTTGTGATTTGGTTTTTATTTTGATATTGAAATGTGTTTTCAATTTTCTTATTTTTAGTATAGGAAAAAATTATTGGTTTAGAAATTTGTAAAAATGCATCTTTTAATTCGGTTGTATTTAGACTTTGATTATTCGCATCAAGCAATAAATTTTCTGGAGCTTGCGATAACCAAACATCATTATTGCCATCAACTAAACTATATTGATTAATAATGTTGTTAAAAAGCGATTGGAAAATTAAGTTTTCTTTTTTTAATTCAAATTGATTAGTTTTTTCATTCAAACCATAAAACAGTTTTAAAAAATTTTGATTCATATAAGGAGTGTTTACTAAAGGATTATGATTAATAATTATTTTGTTATTTAAAACAAAACGATTGTAATTTCTTTGGTAGGAAAAATTATATTTTTTATAATTTTTTAATAAATAATCTTTTTCATTAATATTAAGGTTTTCATATTCAATTTTTGAAATAATATTTTGTTTAAAAGCATTTGTTGCTTGTAAAGAAAAAGTTGTTTGTGCAATTGGTAATAAGTTATATTGAATTGTAATTTCATTCAAATTATTGCTTGTATTATTTTTATAATCAGGATTCTTTTTTAATCTTGTTTGATTATTGTTCATTTGATTAATATAATAATTTGCAGCATAAAAACGATCTTGATAAGTTTTACCATATTCAAAAAATCAATTTAAATTATCTTCTAGACTACCATATTTATTTTTTAGCATTTCATAAGGAATTGCATCAAAATAATTTTGAATAATAAATAAATTTTCAAAAATTGGAAGAAAATTTATTGCTTGATCATTTTTTGTTTTTAGCACAATTTCATTTGCTGCATTACTTGAATCAAAATCTAATAGAGTTTCAATGTCAATATGATTTTCTTGTAAATATTGGTTTAAATCAAACCCATCAATTGCAGCATTTTGCTTTGCATATTTTTCAAAAGAAAAGTTTTTTGATTGACCATATTTTTGCCTAAAATCTTTATTTCTTAACATTTTTGCCAATAATCCTAATTTGAATGCTTTGGCATTGATTTGATTATTATTAATTATTTTTTTGCCTTTATTATCAATCCAAGCATCATTCGCATTTGAAGTTTGAATAATTAATTTTTTTGTCAAATTTAAAGAATCTTTAAATTTAGGACTATTAATTGAATTATTATTTGATGAAGGGATGAATAAAAAAGGACTATTAAAACCATTACCTTTGTCTCTTTTGGGTTTAAAAACTCCACTTTTTTCTTCACTTTCATTGCTATAATCGACAACATCAGTCTGATCATTGTCAAATTTTTTTGCATCAACAATTATTTGCTTTGCTCACTCAAATTGATATGCAAGTTCAGAAGGAAAAAGTACAATATTATCTCTAAAATCAATTTCAGGTTGTTTTGCTGCTTTTATTCGCAATAATTTTGCTGATGTTGCTAAATTGATTTCATGAATATTTTTTGAAGAAAAATTATCTTCCAAATAAGCAAAATTTTTATAATCATTAGCAAAATTATTTTTTTCAATGTAATGAAATTTATCTTGATTAAAATCGTTTTTTGTACATGAAAATAAAAAGGATGGAAAAACAAAACTCAATGAGCTTAGAATTAATCATTTTTTCTTCATTTTTCCTCCTTATTTTTAATATTAAATATGTGAATGAAAACTTAATAACATAATTGTTAAAACAATTGAAAATGCAAAAGTTATTAATGTTAAATATAAAATTTTGGGATTTTTATTTCTGATATGAATAAATTCCGGAATTAATTCAAAAACAGAAGTAAATAAAATTATTGAACCACCCATTGTGAGTATTGAAGCTTGAATTCATTCTAAATTTCCACTTAAAACTCTTCCTGTAAATGCACCTAAAAAAACAAAAGGAATGATTAATAAAAAAGTAAGGAAATTATATAAAATTGCTTTTGATTTTTTTTCACCATATTGAATTTGCCGAAAGTAAACAATCGCAATCTCAAATAGGATATGAATTGTAAATGTAATAAGAAGCATTAAAAAACTTGAAAATGTATTTCTTGTTCAAATGATTTTAAATATTGCATAGCCAATAAAATATCCATCAACAATTCGATGACTTAAAAGCATCAAAATTGCTAACCATGCTGCTTTGGGATTATCAATATCTTTGAATGAAATTAAATGGTCTGAATGACTGTGCTCTTCATGCGCTTTGTGTAATTCAACCTTGGATGATTTAACAAATAAATATCGCCCACCAATGACAACCATAAATCCAATTAATGAACTAATTCCAAGAATTGCAACGACAACTAATGTGCGAATAAATTCACTACTAAAATTTGCATATTCACCATGAGTAAATCTTTTTGCAGTTTCAAAGCCTTCCCGCATGAAACCAAATGTCCCAATCATTAAAAACATTCCTGTTGAAAAAGCATACATATAAATTAAGGAATTACTTTTTTGATTAGTTTTTGGTTTATTTTTAACTAAAGCTAAAAAACCCATCAAAATTAAAGGAAGAGCAACTAAAATTAACAAATAAACTAATAAATTTAAGAATAATGTTAAATAAAAGTTTCCTTCTAAAAAGGGTATGTTATCCCAAATAATCATAAATTTAAGTTTAACCCCCTTTTTTTAACATACAAATAAGTTTTATATTTTAATTTAAACTAATACTTTTAAATCTTTAGAATTATACAATAATTTTATAACTATAATTATAAAAAAAATGATAAAATTTTAAAATATGAAGTTTAAAAAAGGAATGTTTTTTTTATTTGCAACAACTTTTTTAGCAAGCACATCAATGCTTGCAATTAGTTGCTCCAAGCAAAAAGAAGTTTATTTAGATATTAATAAGATTTCAAGACTTTTTTTAAATCGATTAACCTTAAGTCAAATTGCTTCAATTGAAAAAGATCAAAAAATATTTTATTATTTTGAAAATAATCAAAAAAATCCTTTTGATAACGTAAAAATTGAATTTGATGAAAAAGCAAATAAACAAAAAATGTTTTTATTAAAAAAGAATCAATGAATTGAGTATCAACCAGACTTTCCATATAAAAATAATTGGGAACAAACAATAACCGATAATAATAACATCAGAATTTTTCATTCAAATAAAAAAGCTGACATCAATAATTTTTTAAGCATGTCATTTGATTTCAACGAAATTGATTTAGCAAATGATTATGAAGAGTGATTGATTAATTGAGCAGCAAAAAAGAATGTTGATTTTAAACCAGAACAATACCAATATCCCGAAGATTTTCAAACTATTATTTTTCGGCTAAATGATGATATTAAAGATAACTATTTCATCATGAATAAAAACTATATTAAAAATTCATCCGGAAAAATCACTTTATTTTCAGATTGAATGCAACCACAATACATTCAAGCTTCAGCTTTTTTAGATCATGAACATCAACAACAAAGAAAGACATTCACTCAGTTATTAAAACTTTATTTAAATCAATTCAATGTCAATGTTGCAGAGATTGAAATTGATTGAAAAAATGCTAAAACAAAACAAAGTTTATCATCACCTGAAGACTTTGTTGAATTTCAAATTAAAAGTATCAAAGATTGAAATAATTCTGAGTTATTAGAGCAAAAAAACCAAAATAAAACTTTTTATTTAAATGGCTTTCGAAACTATGCTTGAAATGGCAAATTTGGTGTTGGGAAAGATGGTTTAAAAGAAAATCTTCCATTATTTAATGACTATGTTGAAAATCCGCTTTTATACATGGATGGAAAAAAATATTTAACTATTATTGATAATATCAATCATTTTATTAAAGCTCCGACATCTCCTGAGTATTGAAATGCTAAAGGTCTAATGTATTTGTTTAATGAATTTAAAGATGAAATTCTTAAAATCAAAATTCCGGAATATCGTCAAAATGAAGATTTAGAATACAAAATTGAAGAATTTGAATTTAGTGATTATTTAGATACAAATCAAGTTTTTAAAGCAATTGTTAATGTAACTAAAAAAAATGGTAGCAGTAAAAAATATCTTTGATTAAGTTCGAATTTTGATGACCATGGACATCGATTGAAAGGAATGATTTTTAAAAACAAAATCAATCCGCAATCAAGTGATATTTATTCTTTTAATCCAACTAATAAAGGTATCCCAGAAGGAATTAAATTAGAAGAATTTGTAATCAACAAAGAAGATTCGGCTTTTATGGTTGGACTTAATCACGCTTCAAACAAATTAAATAGTTTATTTAATTATTGAAACAATGATAGTCGCCAAAATTTTGATCCTTCATTGTTAAATAATGATTCTTACCAAATTAAAGTTTTTAATGCTTATCTAAATAACTATTTATTAGCTTATGCCTTAGAGAATAAAGAAAAACACACCCTAAGTGGAATTAAACGAATTGATATTAAATTAAACCCAGAAAAAAATAAATTAGGACAATTATATTTTGAACTTCTATTCATTGGTTTTGGTGAAAATGATTATCAATTTAAAAGTAACAAAGAAAAAATTGTTGCTAAAAGTGTCTTATATTGAAATTATTTCAAAGGTTATGATGAAAGCATCTCTAAAAATAATTTTATGTTTGTAAATGAAAATAAAAAAGTTGAAAGGATGGAATAAAAATGAAAAAAAACTTAATTTTAAAACTAAGTTGTTTTTCTTTTATATCATTAGTTCCTTGGACAACATTATCATGTATTACCAAATTTCCAAATGACAAAGAAAATTTAATTTTTAATGATTCCAGTTTTAATGAAAATCAAAAAATTGAAATTATTTTAAACAACCAACAACCAAAAGCACTTGAAGAAATTTATTCAAAAAATATTCTTTGTTTAATTTCAGAAGTTAAAAATTCATACCGCAACTATAAACAACAATATTTCAAATTAATCAGAAAATACAATAGTTTAAAAACAAAAGTTTTTGGTCTAATTAATTTACAAGAAGAAAAAAATGGCATTGAAATTCAAAAATTCTATAACAAATGATTTGATGATGAGCAATTAATTAAAATTAATAGCGAAATAAAAAAACCAAAATTAAGTGTTTTATTAAACAAATATCAATTAATTTTTAGTGATGTGGATGCTGTAATTGGTGATTTAAATTTAAACATTGATAACAAAGAGTATTTAAAAAGAATCAAAATTATTGATCAAAGACTAAGCGGAATTGATATTAATTTAGGTGAATTACAAGAAAATATTGTTTCATCTTGAAACTTTTTAAAAAGTAATTTATTTGATGAAACAAATATTACACAAAAAGAAAAAATTGAAGATATCAACATTGAGGATGATAAAAATTCCCACAGTCACTCCCATGCAATTGTTAACTTGGTTTATGAAATGGGTTTATGACATCAACTTTTAACTGATAATGCAAAAAATCAAGACCAAATCAAACAATTTAAAGAAGATTTTGAAAATTTCAAAAAAAATGTAATTATCAATATTGATCAAGTTGATTATCAAGTTGATTTTGATTTTATTATCAAAGTTTTTGCAAATAATATGGACTTAAATCAAAAAAATAATTTAACCAATAAAGAATTTCAAAATCAAGCAAAAATGTATATGCAAAAAACTAAAGAAATTCTTTTAGCTATTGCTAAAAAAGAAGGAATTAAGGATTCTGAAATTAATCCACTTTTGAAATAATTTTTTTTAAATAAAAATAAATTCGAAACATTTAAAAAAATATATTATTTTACTTAATTGATATTGAAATTTAAATTGAGGTCTTAAATTTATGTTTTTTAAAATAAACAAAAAACGTGGTGAATCAAGTTTTTTTGCAATCAAAGAATTTGCCAGAAAAAATAAGATTAAAAAAATTGGACATAGTGGAACCCTTGATCCACTTGCTTCAGGACTTTTAATTGTCGCAACTGATGAGGATACAAAAGTATTGTCCCAATTAGTTAATGACACAAAAGAGTATTATGTTGAAGCAACACTACATTGTCATTCAAGAAGTTATGATGAAGGTGAAGAAATTACTTATTTTGAAAATAAGCAAAAAATAACAAAAACTGAATTAGAAAATGCCCTTGCTCAAATGAAATTACAAACCAAGCAAATTCCACCGATTTTTTCAGCAAAAAAAGTCAACGGGCAACGAAGTTATCAACTAGCAAGAAAAAATCTTGAAATCAATCTAGAACCCTGTGAGATTAAAATTTATGAACTCAAATTAATTGATTTTAATTTTGAAAAGCAAACTTTTAGTTTTAGAACAAAAGTTTCAAAAGGAACATACATTCGTTCACTTGTTCATGATATTGGAATTTTTTTAAATACTGATGCTGTTGTTAATGTTTTAAAAAGGGAGGCAATTGGAAATATTCGTTTAAATGAAACTCTTACATATGAGGAAATAGTTGATATAAACGCAATTTTTAATGTAAAATTATATGCACTTGATGATTTTGAACTAAGACAAATTAAATCAAAAGAAATTTTTTTAGATAGATTTAAGAATGTCAATGATAGGGCAATATTCATTCATAATGATAAAATAATTGGTTGAGGAAAAATAGAAAACGGTTTAATAAAATTTGAAAAAATTTTATTCAGCCGTATATTTTTGACCCCAAAACTCGGAGGTAAAAATGAACAATAAATATAAAATGGTAGTTTTTGATATTGATGGAACACTATTGCCATTTGGTGTTTCTGAACTAAGTGAAAGAACAAAAGAAATGTTTGCAAAACTAAAAGAAGCTGGATATATTAATGTGTTGTGTTCAGGACGTGATATTTTTACAATTGGTAACCAAATTCACAATCCACATGTTGATTATTTTGTTGGTGCAAATGGAACTTTTATTCTTGATTTGAAAACTAATGAATATATTTTTGAAGAAGTAATTGATTATGAGGATTTCATTAAGTTTCGAGCTTATGCTGAAGAAAATAAATTAGCATTCTCATTTGTTGGAAATAAATGAGGCTACTATAATGATTTATTTGATATCAATACTTGATTTTACTTTCCATATAAAGATAAATTTATTTCAGAAAAAGATTTTGAAGCACAAAATGATAAAAATTATTTAATTACAATTAGTACTAAAGCTCCTGAAGAATGAGCAAAAAAATTGAATGAATTTTTTGAAAAAAACAACATGAATATGTGAGTTTTAGCAACATGAAATTCAGGAATTTTTCTATCTTCAAGAGGAATTACAAAAGCTGTTGGATTAAAGATGCTTGGGGATATTTTGGATGTTAAATTAGATGAAATGGTTGCTTTTGGTGATTCAGAAAATGACATTGAAATGCTACAGCAAGTTGGTTTGGGTGTTGCATTAGGAAATGGGGAAGATGTTACTAAAGATGCTGCTGATTTAATTTGCTTACCAGTCACAGAAGATGGTCCTTATTTTAAATTAAAAGAAATGGGATTTTATAATTAAAAATCTTTTTGAAATGAATTTAGCATTAAGAGATGAAAATATTTAATTGAAATTTTAAAGAAAACTTTGAAATCAAAGAGGAATTAATTATGGTTTTAGGTGCATTTGAAACATTACACCTTGGCCATTATGAATTAGTCAAACTTGCAAAAGATTTAAAAAACACTTTAAATAAAAATAAAATTGCAATCATGCTTTTTAAAGATTCATATAAGAATCTTGTCAATAATGAAAAAAAAGCTTTTCAAACAAAAACAAGATTGTATACACTTTTTAATTTAGGGTTTGATTATGTTTTCATTGTTGATTCTTTAAAAGATAATTTACGCACTTCACATATTGATTTTTGTGAAAATTTAAAGTTAAATAATGTTAAACATGTTGTTTGTGGATTTGATTTCAAATTCGGTTTTCAAAAATTAGGCAATATTGATTATCTTAAAAAGAATTTTAATGTCTTGGTTGCCAATGAAAGAAAAGTGCAAAAAAGAAAAATTTCTTCTTCATTAATCAGAGAATTAATTGAAGAGGGCAATATTCATGCGATCAATAATTTATTGATTGAAAAATATGCCTTTATAACACATTTAGAGAAATTAAATTTCAGTTTTCCAAAAAATCTTTTAAAACCCAAACCTGGAATTTATATTATAAATTGTGTAATTGAAGATCTTGAATACCATGGAATTATTAAAATAAGTAATGATTTAGAAAATCAAATTGATAATGAAATTTACTTATTTGATCTTGAATTAATTCCAAGCAAATACAAAGAAGTGTTTATTGAATTAGAAAATCCGATTCGTTATATTAATTTTAAACATGAAAATCAGATTAATGAAAAAGATATTGAAATTGGCAAGCAATGATTTTTAAAATAAAAAGTTAGTTTGAAAAGAAAAAAACTAACTTTTTATTTTTTTTGCTAATTCAACAAACTCATTGGCATTCAATGAAGCTTTACCAACTAAATAACCACTTAGTCCTTTGACTTGTTCAAGAATCTCAATATTTGCAAGTGAAACTGAACCACCATATAAAACAGGGATTTTGTTATTTAATATGATATGAATGAAATCAATTACTTTTTGAATATGCGACACTTCTGGGATGATGCCATTACCAATGCAATAAACTGGTTCATAAGAAATAATTAAATTGCTATGATTTTCAATATTTTTTAGACCTTCATTAATTTGTTTCGCTAAAACTTCAAATGTTTTGTTTTCATTGAATTCTTGCATTGATTCCCCAATGCATAAAATTGGCATAATCTTTGTTTTTTGCAAGTGAGTAATTTTTTTATTGATTAATTGATTTGTTTCATTAAATAAACTACGACGTTCACTATGTCCAATTAAAATGAAATCAATCTTTGTTTCAATTGCAACATTCAACGAAACTTCACCTGTATAAGCACCATTTAGTTCATGATATATATTTTGTAACCCAAATAAGAAATTGCGATCCTGATGCAAATATGATAAATATGCACTATCAAAAGATGGCGCAATCCCGATTTGAAGATTTTTTAATTTTGTTTTATTTTCATTGATTAAATAACTAAGTGCTTCAATATATGATTCAACATCAAAAAAAGTTTTGTTCATTTTAAAATTACCAATCAAATATTTCATTTTTAAACTCCTTAATTACCAAATTTTTTTTAGTTAATTATATTTTTTTGTTTTATCAAACTAAGCATAATGAATTGTTACTACGCCAATGATTAAAGTAAGAAGTGTGATTGCGATTAATAAAAAAGAAGCTAAATTTGTTGTTTGATTTTTTTGTTTTTCAAGATCTTTTTTATTTCTTTCATTTTGGTATTTTTGGCGTTCTTGATTTAGAATTTTATCTTTTTCAAACTGATTCATGCCTAACAGATATCTTGTTTTAGCTTTTTTAGAAATTCTGCTTTGATGATATGAATCAATCATTGGTTTAAAAAGATTTTTTCCAAAACCTTTTTTAAAAAGAATCACAAAAATTGCAATTGCTAAAAAAATTGTTGTGCCAACAGTAATGGCATTTGATCATGTTAAGCGATAATCAGTTTGTTTTTTTAAATATCCTGTTAAAAAAATGATTAGGATCATTAAAAAAATACTAATAAAAAAATAAAGAATGCTGCCTAGATTTCAACTTCTTTTTCAATAACTTTTTGCATTTAAATTTTTTTGGTTTTTTTGCATAATTAACTCCTAAAAATTATACTTAATAACTGCAATCTTCCGAAGAGAATTAAACATAAAATAAAATTAGGCATTTTTTTATACCTAATCTTATTTTTTATTTTTTATCTGAAAGTCATTTTTTAATTTGTTGTTTTGTTCCATAAATATAATGTTCATCATTAACCTTATAATTTTCAGGAACATTTGGAAATTGTTGTTCTTTGATATAATCTAATTCAAAGGAAACTTTTTGGAATTTTTCACTTGCATTTGAAATTTTAGGAACGGCCTTAAATAAACTAATTGTATATGGGTGAAGTGGTTCGTTATAAATTGCTTCAGTTTTACCACTTTCCACAATTTTTCCTAAATGCATAATTTGAACATTATCAGCAATATATTCAATCATACTTAAATCATGCGCAATGAAAATTAAACCGATATTTTTTTGAATACACAAATCTTTTAATAAGTTTACAACTTGTGCTTGAATTGAGATATCTAAGGATGCAATTGGTTCATCAGCGACAATTACTTTTGGTTCAGTAATTAATGCTCTAGCAATTACAATCCGTTGTAGCTGTCCCCCACTAAATTCATGTGGATAACGGTATGCAAATTGTTTTAATAATCCAACATCCTCTAATGAACGATAAATTGTCATTTTGTACAATAACTCAGAGATTAAAGATTTCGCAAAAGGGAATGAAATTTTATAATCAAAAATGTTGAATCTTTTGTTTCAATTTGAATGTCTTAAATCAAAATCAGCATCATCTTTTTTGTTTAAATTCATTTCAACTCATTTATGATCAACACCAAGTAGAACATAAATATTCTTGATATCTTTGTTTAAATAATTTCTTTCGATATTGAATGATTTCAATGTATCTTCTTTTAGGGTAATGTCTGAATTGTATGTTTTAATTAAACGATCAAGATCTTTTTGTTGTTGGTTGATTTTTATTTTTATTTGTTGTAATGAGTGTTTGATTTTTTTGCTTTTATCAGGATTTTTTCTTAGTTCAGCAACTAAATTGTTTTTACGCTCTTCTAGTTTTGAAATTTTTAAAAAGTATTCATTTTTAATATAAACAAAAAACTCTGCCCGGTATTTTTTATAAGCTTCATTACATTCATTTTGGTCTGAAACTAATGATAAATATTGATTTTTTTCAGCTTGAATTTTTGTATAAAGATCATTAATTTTTTGCTTGTAGTCAACAAGGAATTTTTGTCTTCCATCCAAATAAATTTCTTTGGCTTTTTTTAGATTATTAATTGCTTCATTTAATTGTTCTTTTGAATATTCTGGTGCTTCTTTTACCTCTAATTGTTTTCTTAATTGCGCAATTTCTTGGTTTAACTTAAGTAATTCATTATCGTATTTTTGTTGATTTTTTTGTGAAATTGCTTGGTATTTTGTGGCATCAAAAATAAATTCTTTATCTAAAATTTCTTTAATATCTTTTTTCATTGTTTTTGAATATGTGATTGCTGAAAGATTTTTTTCATAGAAGTTTTTAACATAAACTTCAAGTTTTTGAACTAATTCTTTAATATTTTCAAATTCAAGATATTTTAAAGATTTTTTTAAATCTTTTAAAACGGCAATTCGTTTTTTGAATAAATATTCATTTTTTAAATTGTATAAATAATAATCTAAATTCGTTGACATCAATTTTGCAATATTGACTAATGTTTTTTCGTTTTTATTTTCAACACAGTAGTTAGCAAAAATATTATGTGCTTCTTTAATTTTTTCATGTTGTAAGACAATTAAAGCATTTTTTTTATCCAAAAGAACTTGTAATTCTTTTTTTAATCTATATTGATTTTTTGATAACTTACTTAAAACTTGAATTTCTTTGTATTTGGCAACTGCATTCCGATACGTAATTTCTTCTTTTTGAAGTTCATTGTTCCGATATTTATTTTGCATTTGATAATAAAACTCAATTAAAGAAGATGCATTTGAATACAAGTTATTAATAATAATGCTTTCCATTTTTTGTTTTTCTTCTAAATAAGTATAAAAAGATGAGAAATTATCTTCAATACTGATTTCTTTGTCAAATTGAAAGTTTTTAAATTTATTTGTTCATTTTGCAAAAAATGGGTTTGCTAAACGATTAATTTCTTTATAGTTTTCTAATTCAAGTTTCATTGCTTGGATTTGAAAAGTATATTTAAATGCTTTTTTAACCTCTAGTCAGTCAGAAAAAATATCTTTAATTTTGTTATTCATAATCCCATTTACAAGTAGAGGTTCTTTTAAAATATTGTAAATATTTTGTTGACTATTTAAAGATGCATGCGGATCTTGAAAAATCATTTGCACATTTTTACGTAAATATTTTTTTAAGGAATAACTAATATTTTTTCCTGAAATAATTTTGTCATCAAGAATTACAAAACCATTGTATTCATCATAAAGTCTTAAAATTTTTCTTCCAACGGTAGTTTTTCCTGAACCTGATTCACCAATTAAACCAACAATTTCCCCTTCATGAACATCAAAAGACACACCATCAACAGCTTTGTTAATAATGCCATTTGTGACAAAATATTTTTTTAAATTGTCAATTGATAATATTACTTTTTTTTCTTTATTAATTACTCTTGCCATTGTTAAAAGCCTTTTTAAATAAATCTAAACGTTTTTGTAAATCTTTTGATAATTCAATTTTTGGAGCTTCTGGACTTAATAATCAAGTTGCTGCATAATGTGTCTCAGTAATTGGGATTAAAGGGGGTTCTTTGATAAAATCAATCTCAAGGGCATAATCATTTCTTGGTGCAAAAGGATCACCAACTGGTAAATTAGCCATGTCTGGAGGAGTTCCTTTAATGTTATATAATTTTTCTTCTTTTGATTCAGGAATTGCAGAAATTAAAGCTCATGTATATGGGTGTGCTGGTTTGGTAAAAATTTCTTCTTTCAAACCTTTTTCAACAATTCTTCCGGCATACATCACATAAATATAGTCACAGAATTTTGCAATAACTGAGATATTATGACTAATTAAAATAATTGAGATCCCCATTTCTTGACGAATGTTTTCAAAAAGTGCAAGCACACTTGCTTGGACAGTTGGATCTAGAGCTGTTGTTGGTTCATCGGCAATAATTAAATCTGGTTTTAGTGCCACAACCATTGTAATCACAATTCTTTGTTTCATTCCCCCTGAAAGGGTGTGTGGGTATGAATTAAAAATTTTTTCAGCTTCTCTTAGTCCAAAAGTTTTTAACAAACCTAATAAATATTCTTTTTTTTCCGTATAGGTTTTTCCAACCCAATCAAGATTGTTATTTAGTGCATCTAGTAATTGTTTCCCAATCAATCTTGTGGGGTTTAATGAAGTTAGTGGATCTTGGGGAATATAACCAATTTTTTGACCCCGCACTAATTGTCAATATTTTTCTTTTTTTAGAATGTTACTTAATTCTAAATCACCAATTTGAATTTTATCAGCGGTTACTAAAGCATTTTCATTGACATTAATCAATGTTTTCGAAGTGACAGATTTCCCTGAACCCGATTCGCCAACTAAGCCAACAATCTCAGCGCGATTAACATCAATATCAACACCTCTGACGATATGAATTGTTTTCTTTCTACCAATTGGGAAACTAACATGTAAATTTCTTACTTCTAACAAACGGTTATTTTGCAATTTTTCTTCGGCTTGAATTTTTGAGAATAAATATCCTCTTTTTTGTGATGCTTTTTCTTTTTTATGTTTTTTTCGATTTGAATGTTGATTTATTGGCGTTTTTTTTGTAATTTCCATAAATTATTTTCTTCTTCCTTTGTTTATAACTCTTGGATCTAAAGCATCATGAATTCCGATTGCCATGAAGTTTAATGATAATGTTAAGAATAACAAAATCAATGTTGGTAATAAAATAATTCACACATTTTGTCCAGCTTCTGAGGATGATTCAATTAGAATTTGTCCTAAGTTAGTATCTTTACCATCCTTAAAGAATCCTAAGAATGCTAATGATGCTACTCATAAAATTGCACTTGGGACATTTTTAACAAATGAGTTTGCAATTTTTCCAACAATTGCTGGCAAGGCATGAACAAAAATTTGTCTTGGTGTTGATGCCCCAATTGCTTTGGCAGCAACAATATATTCTTCATTTTTAACAGTGATGATATACATTCTTGTTAACCCAACAAATAACGGTCATCCTGCAATTGACATTGCTAAGATTAAGGATACTTGGTTGGTTCCAAAGATTCCAACAAAAATTAAAATTCAAATAATTGTTGGTGGTGAGTTGAATATATTAATAATTCTCATCACAATTGTATCAACTAATTTTCCGGCATGAAAACCTAGGAATGCTCCAATTGTAATCCCAAATATTGCTTGAATTAGAGTTGTAATAATCGCAATTTCAATCCCTCTTCAAGTTGCATATCAAGTAGTTACTCAAATATCATAGCCCGTTGATGAAGTTCCTAAATATGTTTTTAAAACTGGAACTTGAGTTGCTTTTAAGGTATTAACAAAATCCGTTGTTAATGTGCTTCCTTCTTGTTGAGCTTTAAATAATAATTCATTTAAAACACCAGCTTCAAATAATGAATATGCATTATATGTAAAAAACAATTGACCTTCAAATGAAGAAGTTTTGGCTGAATCTAAAAAGAAGGCAAATCATTGATTTCATAACACTTGTTGATCTTGTGGAAGTTGTGAAATTGAAGCTTTTAAGTTTAAATAGAATTTATAAACTGGGTCAGTGTTAGAAACTGCTTTTGTTACCATCGGACTATAAACTGGTGGTAGTAGTTCAATAAAAGAATATTTATTGATTGGAGAATTAGGTGTATATTCTGTTGCTAATTTTGAAGGAACAATCAATGATGCCATCAAAATAAAAGTAAAAATTATTAAGGAAATCACAACAATTGGATTTGAAAAAAATCTTTTTGCAATTTCGATTCCCATTTTTTTAGGTCTTCCAGCAATTGATGAAGTTTGGACTTTATCACTGCCTTGAACAAAAGCAAATTTTTTTGATAATTCTGAACTTATCTTATATTGCTTATTAAAATCCTTGACCTGGTTTTCTAAATTATTTTCCATAAACTCTAATCCTCCTTTCTAGTCATTTTTTGATATTTGTTGATTTTGTAATTGATTTTTTTGTTTGTTAAATAAATCTTTAGCTAATTTTCTTCTTTCTAAATATGCTTTAAAGAATAATCAGTAATTTTTCTTGCTTTTTGTTGCAAAAGTAATTTTTGGGTCCAATACTGCATACATCACATCCGCAAGAATATCTGCTAATAATGATAGACCTGTAAAAAATATTGTTGAGAACATGATGATATTAATTTCCCCGGTTGGGAATGATCTTGCAATAATTTGACTTGTCCCTGGAACATCCCAATATTTTTCAATAATAATTGAACCAGATAACAATCCTAAAAATGAACCAAGTAATAAGTTAAACAATGGAATTGAGATATTTCTTAAAACATATTTAAAAAATATTTGTCTTGCATTTAATCCTTTTGTTTTAGCAATTAAAACATAATTTGAAGTTAACACTGTAATTACTTGGTTTCTTGTATAACTTACATAAACCGCCATTGAAGCCAAAGTAATAATTAAAATTGGTGGTAAGTAAGAAACAAATAGTTCACCAAATGTTGGTTCTAGTGCATCTCTTGGAATTGTTGCAGGAATTCCTATTTTTAGCGAAATTGTGATCAAAATTGGTGCTAAAACAAATGAAGGAATCGCAATGAATAATAAAACAAATATGTTTGCTGCTGAATCAAATAATTTTCCTCTTTTATACCCTGCAAAAACACCAATCGTAGTTCCAACAATTGAACTTATTATGAATGCAGGAAGTGTGATACGAATTGAATATCTTAAAGGAATAAAAAATAATTGTTGAATATTTGTATATTCTGATGGACTTGGATTATTTGCTTTGTTAATTACAAAACCAAAATCTCCTCTAAATGCACCACCAAGATATCTGAAATATCTTGCAATAATTGAAATTGGATTACCTTCTGCATCCCTTAATCCAAATTGCTTTTCATACATTACCATTAACTCATCAAATGTGAGTTTATTTTTGGGATCTTGCAATTCTTTTTCAACGATTGATTTAATTGGACTTGGTCCAAATGCACTCACTAAAACAAAAACTACGAACGTAATTATGAACAAAGTAAGAATAGCAAAAAGAATCCTTTGCCGTATATATCTAAACATCTAATCTCCTATTTTTCTAATTTTATTTTTCAATCTGAATACATTGATACCCCAGTTGGTGAATCATCGGGTACAATGAAATGTTTTTGAATTAGTGAACGACCAAATTCATTTTTTTGTTTGAAGATATTGTAACTAAAATCTACATTGAAAAATGAAGTAAATTCTTTCATCAATTCTTTAGCTTCTTCATTAGTTATACTTGAAACATAATTTAATCAAAATTGTGCTGTTCAAGCATGTGCTTCAGTTGCTTGCTTACCATTTTCTGATTTTCATTTTTCTGGTTTACCATCAGCCCCTTTTACTAATTCATATGTTGTTGAACCATTCTTCTTTTCAAATTTTAATGATGTTGTATATGGTAAACGTTGACCTTTAAAATCATTTTTTACTAAATGAAGTTCTTTAAATGGAACAGAACCAATTCATTTAGTATTTTCTTTTTCTGATCACTCCACAATAGCTTTTGCAAGTGCATGTATTTTTGGATAATTTTGTTTAAGAATTTCATTCTTTTTATTTTCTTCATTTGCAGCTATTCATGTTAATGTTGGAATCAGGTTAGCATTTCATGATAAGCCATCATATCCTGAACCAATTGCATCATAATCATAACCTCATGAGACCAATTCTGTTGCATTTGCTCCACCAGTTCTAAGTGCTTGAAATTTTGGATCGTCTTTATTAGTAGTGTGAAATACTGAAAGTTTTAATCTTGGATGAAGTTGCTCAAATGTTTTTGAGATATTTTCAAATGCTTCTTTATAACCTGCTGAAATATTAATAAAAGGATAAATGTATTGGAATGAAAACTCTTTTCCACTTAATTCTGGATTTTTCTTATCAAATTCTTGAATTAATTTTTCCATTTCTTGTTTAATAGTTTCAAATCCAGCTGATTTTAACCTATCAATTTTTGTTGAAATGTTTTTAACTGCCTCATCATTTTCTAATGGACTTAAATCTTCATTTAATTTATCTCCAAATTTTAACTTACCTGTTCCATCTGATTTCAAAGCAAACAATGAATTAATTTCTTCTCTTACATCATAAGGAGTTTTAATTTTTGAATTACTTTGATCTTTTCCACCAATTTCTGAACCATCAGCAACTTTTGCCAATCAAGCAATTCCTTGACCATTTGTTGCTTGAGCTGCTAATTCATTTCAGTTTATTGCAGCATTAAACAATGTTCTAAAAATCAATCCAGTTCCTGAAATATATTCTTTTGGATCATTTGTACCTTTTTTCAATTCATCTCTTGTACCACCAAACATTATTTTGGCAAAGGCATCATTAAACCCATAAAATGAGACATCATTATTATCAGGTAGTGGTTTAACAAATGGTTGTAAAACTGAACGATAAAATGGACTTGTTTTATTTATTGCCCGATTGAAACGTAAACCATATTCACGCCTATTTTTTAAAATTTCTGATTGTTGGTTTGGCTTAAGATCAGTAAAACTAATTTGCGAAAGTCTACCTTGTTTGTATTGGTTTAAACTTCTTCTTGTAAAAATATCCGGTTCAATGTCACTATTGTAAATTTGGAAAATTTCTTCAACGGTATCATTGCTTTTTGCTCATTCTTGATCATAGTAATGTTGATTCTTTTTCAATCTAAGCTCTTGACCTTTTTGGGGCAAGATGTAATATGGACCAATGAATAAAGTGTTTTTTAAACTCAATCCATATCAATATGCTCCAACCTTAGAAACAATTGATTTTTTATCAATTGCTCTTAGTTTTTCTTCAAATTTCTTTGATTTTTCAGTCTTATTACCAATGTAATCATAAACTGGTAATTCAGAACTTGCATTTGCTTCATCAATATATTGCGAAGGAGCAGGCATGAAAGTATAGTCTTTGATGATTGTTGCATTAATAAATTTTTCAAAGTCAGTTTTGCTTTGTCCTAGTTGTTGAAATGTAATTGCTTCATCACCCTTAAATTGATCAGTTTCAACTTTTTGAATGAATTCTTCTTCTTTTCCAAATTTTTCATAATCAATACCAAATAATGTAAATAAATATTCGTTTGAATATCCTTCTTTTTCAGTGAATGCAGATGAAGATGGATCAGATAAAGCTTCCTGTGCTTCAGCGTCTAGTTGTTCACTTCCACCATTTCCATGTCTAAATGTACCATTGATTGCTTGTGTTCTTAATCATGAATAATAAAAATCTTTTGCTTGAACTTCATATTTTGTTTTATTACCATTTTGATCAACTCAAAAAACACCTTTTCGTACAACGAATTGAACTTTTTTGGCATCTTTTAATTTTTTTAAAAATTCATTACTATTGATTGATTTTTGATTACTTGATTTTAGAAAGATTGAAGGACTTGGAAAATGCCCAATTACTTTGCCATCTATTGTATCTTCATTTGGTGCTTTTTGTTCTGACATATCATAATCATCACTATCAAATACACTTGTTTTTCCATCTTTATCAGTAACAACAATTGCTGATGCTAACGCTAGTTTTTTAACTACATAAGATGGTTTTGTGATGTAAGTTTTAATATCAGTAATTTGATTTTCAGCATTTTTAATATCATGATGGAAAACTTCAGGTTCATTTAGTGATTGATATCTTAATAATCCGACTGAAATGTGTTGGGTGACAGCACTACCAATATATGAACCATATGATCTTGAAGCATCATGCCCAAATGCTTGTGGTGAATAAGAAGAACTATATTCAAAAACATATCTTTTTAAATTGATACTATTACATGAAGCTGCAATTAATGGGATTGCTGCAGCTGACAATGGGAGGGCTGATAATAAAGCTAATTTGTTTATTTTTTTCATTTAAATCTCCATTTTTTATATTTCATAATTTTTTTAATCAGACAAATTACATAAAATAAAAAATATGAAATATAAAAATTATAAAACTTATTTTATTCTTTTTTTTAGATGTTTTGCTTGTAACAAAATTACAAATAATTTACTGATCAAATTCAGTGATTTTTTAGTTTTTTTAAATTTTAGTTTCCTAAATTTTTTTGTTTTTTGAATTATTTATTTAACAAAAATATTTTATGCTCAATTTTATTCTTTTTAGTTTGTTTAAAAATTTGAGTTTGATTATTTTTTGTTTTGATTTTTTAGTTTTTTTAAAATTTTAATTATTGAAAAATTAAAAAAGTTTTGTTTGCATTTTTTAATTCTTGTGTGAAATTTAAGCGGTCTTAAAAATTTCTGCAAGAATATTATTATTGATTAAGCACTTAATATTAATATTCTTGTTGAAATTAATAATTCACATAAAGAAAAATGCAGCCATCTTAGCTGTGAACATCATAGGATATAAATTTTTTTTGTATAAACTTGAGTTCATTTTTTTCCTTTATTCAAGAAAATATTTTAACATCATTTTGATTTTTTTATTTAAAATAAGCAATTAAATTTCAAAAAAGTTCTTAAAATCAAATAAAAAAATATTTTTTTATCTTAAGTTTTATTTTTTTAGTATAATGTTATTGATTCAATTTCAAATAATAAGAAATTGGATTAACATAGTTAATATCTTATCCAAAGCAAAAAAAGCTTATTTCACTGAATAATTGAAACTAGAGTCTGCGGAGTCTAGTTTTTTTAGTTTAAGATGAAATTAAATTAATAAAAGAGATTAAGATTAAAAAATAAAAATTGTTGTTTATTATTGATTTTTAAGACAGGATTTGTTTAAATTAAAATATGAAAAGAAAATAAAAAAAAGAACCTTAATTTTTGGTTCTTTATTTTTTTTATTTTTGTTTCTTTGAAAACTGAATATCGCGCTTTTTATTTTTAGATTACTTCTATAGAATCACTATTAAACCAATCAATTTATTAGTACTGGTCAGCTGAATATATTGCTATACTTACACCTCCAGCCTATCAACCTCATAGTCTATAAGGAATTTAATAGGGAATACTCATCTTTGAGGGGGCTTCCCGCTTAGATGCTTTCAGCGGTTATCCCTGCCGTACTTGGCTACCCAGCTATGCTTTTGGCAAAACAACTGGAACACCATCGGTACGTCCACTCCGGTCCTCTCGTACTAAGAGTAGCTCTCATCAATATTCCAACGCCCACATCAGATAGGAACCAAACTGTCTCACGACGTTTTGAACCCAGCTCGCGTACCGCTTTAATGGGCGAACAGCCCAACCCTTGGAACCGACTCCAGCTCCAGGATGCGATGAGCCGACATCGAGGTGCCAAACCTTCCCGTCGATGTGATCTCTTGGGAAAGATAAGCCTGTTATCCCCGGGGTAGCTTTTATCCGTTGAGCGACGGCCTTTCCACAAAGAACCGCCGGATCACTAAGTCCTGCTTTCGCACCTGCTCGACTTGTAGGTCTCACAGTCAATCACACTTCTACCTTTATGCTCTCTGATACGGTTTCTGACCGTATTGAGTGTAACTTTGAACGCCTCCGTTACCTTTTAGGAGGCGACCGCCCCAGTCAAACTACCCACCACACACTGTCCTCTTACCAGGTAATGGTAACAAGTTAGAAGTTCAATTTAACAAGGGTGGTATTTCAACGGCGACTCTTCTTAAACTAGCGTTTAAGCATCATAGTCTCCCACCTATCCTACACAAGTTAAATCAAACTCCAATATGAAGTTATAGTAAAGCTCCACGGGGTCTTTTCGTCTAGATGCGGGTCTCCGGCGTCTTCGCCGGAACCATAATTTCACCGAGTCCAATGTCGAGACAGTTAAGAGATAATTACTCCTTTCGTGCAGGTCAGTATTTAGCCGACAAGGAATTTCGCTACCTTAGGACCGTTATAGTTACGGCCGCCGTTCACCCGGGCTTCACATCAATGCTTCGCAAATGCTAACACCTTTGCTTAACCTTCGGGCACTGGGCAGGAGTCACCCCATATACATCGTCTTACGACTTAGCATAGAGCTGTGTTTTTGATAAACAGTTCCCCCTTACTATTCACTGCGGCCCACTTTTTAGGGTGGGCATCCCTTCTTGCGAACTTACGGGATGAATTTGCAGAGTTCCTTGACATTGGTTTTCTCGCTCGCCTTAGAATACTCATCTTGGGGACGTGTGTCCGTTCTTGGTACGGGTTTCATATAAACTTTATGTTAGAAGCTTTTTTAAGAGGTATGGAATCATCCAATTCGCTACTTGGTCGCCCTTTCACTATGCATCATAACTCCCGGTTAAAATTATGCGGATTTGCCTACATAACCCAGTTGTTATTTACCCCACAATCCAATAAGTGGTAGTACTATCCTCCCCCGTCACTCCATCACATTTATAGAAAGTACAGGAATATTAACCTGTTGTCCATCGGCTACGCCTTTCGGCCTCGTCTTAGGACCCGACTAACCCTGGGTGGACGAACCTTGCCCAGGAAACCTTCCCCAATAGGCGTCAGAGATTCTCACTCTGAATCGTTACTCATACCGGCATTCTCACTTGTAAGCGCTCCACCAGTCTTCACAGTCTGGCTTCAATGCCCTTACAACGCTCTCCTAACGCATTTTTATATGCCCGTAGCTTCGGTATTGTGTTTTAGTCCCGCTGAATTATCGGCACAGAGTCTCTCGACTAGTGAGCTATTACGCACTCTTTAAACGATGGCTGCTTCTAAGCCAACATCCTAGCTGTTTAAGAAACTCCACAACCTTTCTCACTTAACACAATTTTGGGACCTTAGCTGACGATCTGGGTTGTTCCCCTCGCGTGCATCGACGTTATCACCGATGTACCGACTGCATAGTAATTCATGATAGTATTCGGAGTTTGATTATAGTCAGTACAGCTAGGCGCCGCCATTCCATATTCAGTGCTCTACCCCCATCACTTAACACTACACGCTAGCCCTAAAGCTATTTCGGAGAGAACCAGCTATCTCCAAGTTCGATTGGAATTTCACCCCTACCCACAAGTCATCCGGGCACTTTTTAGCGTACTACGGTTCGGTCCTCCACTTAGTGTTACCTAAGTTTCAACCTGCTCATGGGTAGATCACCTGGTTTCGGGTCTATATCAACATACTAATTTTTGCGCCCTCTTAAGACTCGATTTCTCTACGGCTTCGCTTTATTCCACTTAACCTCGCATGTTGACATAACTCGCCGGTCCATTCTGCAAGATGTACGCCATCACCCATTAACGGGCTCTGACTAACTGTAAGTAATTGGTTTCAGGATCTATTTCACTCCCCTCTCGGGGTTCTTTTCACCTTTCCCTCACGGTACTAGTTCACTATCGGTGTCTGATTAGTATTTAGCCTTACCAGGTGGTCCTGGCAAATTCAGACAGGGTTTCACGTGCCCCGCCCTACTCAGGATACTACAAAGAGATTTAGCCATTTTGCTTACGGGAATTTCACCCTCTTTGTTTAAGCATTCCAACTTATTCTGCTATGTCTAAATTTTTTAAAACTCTAAAATGTAGTCCTATAACCCCAACAACGAATGTTGGTTTGGGCTGTTCCCCTTTCGCTCGCCACTACTGAGGGAATCATTCTTTATTTTCTTTTCCTGCTGCTACTGAGATGTTTCAATTCACAGCGTGTCTCTTCATTTGACTATTTGATTCATCAAAATGATAATTGAGGATTAGCTCAATTGGGTTTCCCCATTCGGAAATCCCCGGGTCAAAGCTTATTTCCAGCTAACCGAGGCTTATCGCAGGTAATCACGTCCTTCATCGACTTTCAGACCCAAGGCATCCACCAAAAACTCTTATCTTGTTTAATAGTTGTATAAGACCTATTGTTTGTCTTTTGTATGATATATTCTATAGGTTGATCTAAACTTTGAAATATTAATAATTTAATTTTTCAATGTCGATATTCAGTTTTCAAAGAACAAAAAGAGAGATAGATCTCTCAAAACTGGATACAAATCATTTCTCCATAACAAAAGTATGTGTACTCTCCGTTGAAAGGAGGTGATCCATCCCCACGTTCTCGTAGGGATACCTTGTTACGACTTCACCCCAGTCACCAGTCCTACCTTAGGCGGTCGCCTCCGAGGTTAGCTAACCGACTTCGGGTATTACCAGCTCCCATGGTGTGACGGGCGGTGTGTACAAGACCCGAGAACGTATTCACCGCAGCGTAGCTGATCTGCGATTACTAGCGATTCCGACTTCATGGAGTCGAATTGCAGACTCCAATCCGAACTGAGATCGGCTTTTTGAGATTTGCTCCATGTCGCCATATTGCTTCTCTTTGTACCGACCATTGTAGCACGTGTGTTGCCCCACTCGTAAGAGGCATGATGATTTGACGTCATCCCCACCTTCCTCCCAGTTACCCAGGCAGTATCTCTAGAGTCCTCGACATGACTCGTTAGTAACTAAAGATAGGGGTTGCGCTCGTTGCAGGACTTGACCAAACATCTCACGACACGAGCTGACGACAACCATGCACCATCTGTCACTCCGTTAACCTCGACTATATCTCTATAGCTTTGCGAAGGATGTCAAGAGTGGGTAAGGTTCTCCGCGTATCTTCAAATTAAACCACATGCTCCACCGCTTGTGCGGGTCCCCGTCAATTCCTTTAAGTTTCACTCTTGCGAGCATACTACTCAGGCGGATCATTTAATGCGTTAGCTGCGTCAGTGAATTCTCCACCGACTAATGATCATCGTTTACGGCGTGGACTACCAGGGTATCTAATCCTGTTTGCTCCCCACGCTTTCGTCCCTCAGCGTCAGTATAGACCCAGTAAGCTGCCTTCGCCTTTGGTGTTCTTCCATATATCTACGCATTTCACCGCTTCACATGGAATTCCGCTTACCTCTATCCAACTCTAGTTTACCAGTATCCAAAGCGAACCAGGGTTGAGCCCTGGGATTTAACTCCAGACTTAATAAACAGCCTACAAACGCTTTACGCCCAATAATTCCGGATAACGCTTGCGACCTATGTATTACCGCGGCTGCTGGCACATAGTTAGCCATCGCTTTCTGACAGGGTACCGTCAGCTTGGAAGCATTTCCTCAACCAAGTTTTCTTTCCCTATAACAGCACTTTACAATCCGAAGACCTTCATCGTGCACGCTGTGTCGCTCCATCAAGCTTTCGCTCATTGTGGAATATTCCCTACTGCTGCCTCCCGTAGGAGTTTGGGCCGTATCTCAGTCCCAATGTGGCCGTTCAGTCTCTCGACCCGGCTAAACATCATAGTCTTGGTAGGCCATTACCCTACCAACTAACTAATGTTCCGCACCCTCATCCTCTAGTGGAGCTTTAAAGGCTCCTTTCACAACAAAATCATGCGATTTTATGCGTATCCGGCATTAGCCAATGTTTCCATTGGGTATTCCAATCTAAAGGGTAGATTAAGCACGTGTTACTCACCCATTCGCCGCTAGGTTTAAAAAACCTCGCTCGACATGCATGTATTAGGCACACAGCCAGCGTTCATCCTGAGCCAGGATCAAACTCTTAAAAATTAAAATTTGATTTGGTTATTTTTTATTATCTAAAATTATTTCAATTATTGAAATTAAAATTGACGTTATGGTATTTGTATCCAGTTTTCAAAGAACTATCGTGTATTATTTTAATAAAAAATTTGAATTTTTTTTAAAATAAATTATTTTTTTAATTTCAAGCATTAAAAATGCAGTTTAAACTCGAAATTTTTTTTAAAATTATTTGTTTTTTGCTTTCTTAGATGGTTGAAACCATATTATGGTAGCATAAATAAAATAAAGTTTGTAGATTTTTTAAAAAATTTAATTTTAGTTAAAAAGACTAAGAAAAAAGCATAAAAAAATAACAGCATGTTAAGACCTTGCTGTTAATTTTTAATTTGATTATGATTTTAAATTTATTAAATATAAAGCTAAATTATTTGATTTTGTCATTAATTGCATTTTTAAGAACTTTGATATCTTTATAAAACCCACAATATTTACATGCTTGATGCGGAATGATTGATTGTTTACAATGTTTACATTCAACCAATGTTGCTAAACTTAGGGCATGATGACTTCTTCTTAAATTTTTTCTTTGCTTCGAAGTTTTTCTTTTTGGAACTACAGCCATTTTTTTATCTCCTTAATCTTAAATTAATTTTTAATCTTAAACAAGTTTAATAATTGCCATTTTCGCATTGTCACCAGCACGGTTGTTGATTTTAATAATTCTTGTATATCCGCCATTCCGAGTTGCATATTTTGGTCCTAAAACATCAAATAAATATTGTAATGAATCTTTATTTTGGTTTTTTGATGGAATATTTCTTAAAAATTTTGCTGCTTGTCTACGGGTTGAAAGGGTGTTTTTCTTTGCTAAAGTAATCATTTTTTCCGCATTTGAACGAATGCGTTTTGCTCTTTCTAAAGTCGTTTTTAGTTTTCCATTAATTAATAAGTCAGTAACTAAAGATCTCTCAATATGGTTTCATCATTCTGTATTTCTGCGAAATACTTGTTTTGGATTTGCCATTATTTATCTCCCTCTTCTAAATCTAAATTATTCACTTGATCAAATGATTCGATTATAAAATCTTCATTATTGTTGTTTGCTTGACCCATTTTTTCAAGTCATTCATTTCTTTTTTGAATAATGTCTTCAATTGATTTTTTACCTAGGTTTTTAATGTTTGATAAATCTTCATCACTTAATTTAATAATTTCTTCAACTGTGTTATATTTTGCTCTTTTTAAAGCATTTAGTGAACGAATTGTTAGATTCAATTTATCAATTGAAATTGATGCTTTAATGTCTTTTTCTTTCTTTTCTTTATTATCTTCAAACAATTCAAGTGTTTCAAGCGCATTGATATTACCAATGATTTGAAAATGTGCGACAATAATTTTTGCAGCTTGCTCAATTGCATCTTTAGCTTGCAAGGTGCCATCGGTTTCGATTTTGATTTTTAGTCTTTCTTCAATCAATTTTGATGAACTATTTAGCTCTTCAAAAGAAATTTCACATTTTTTGATGGGACTAAAATCACTATCAATTGCTAAAAATTGCCCATTTTTAATTGTCGATTCTAATCTTGGACCATATTGCCCAATGACATTTTTATTTTCTTCAAAATCAATAAATCCTTTGCCTTGTCTTAAAAATAAATCAAATTCTAATGAACCACCCTTGGCAATTGTTGCAATATATTGATCTTTATTAACAATTTCTAATCCTGAATTTAAAGGAATATCATAAGCATAAATTTCACCTTCTTTGTTTGATTTAAAAGAAACTTTAGCTAAGTTGTTTTCTAAAAAAAGTTCTTCATTATAAACAAAACGAATATTTCTTATGTTTCGAACTAAAGTAATTGCATCTTCTTTTAGTCCATCAATTGTTTGAAATTCATGTTCGACATTATTAATTTTAATTGCAAATGGGGCAATTGAAGTAATTGAAGATAACAGTGTTCTTCTTAAAACTGTCCCCATTGTATTTGCATAGCCACGCGCAAGTGGTTCAATAATGAATGTTGTATTAAAATCATTGATTTTTTCCGCGATTAATTCCTTGTATATAATTTTTTGATTTTTTTCCATAATTATCCTCTTTTTTTCTTTGTTTAATTATTTTTCTCTTTTAAGAATTTTTTTTGGAGGACGTGTACCATTATGAGGTGTTGGAGTTACATCTTTAACATCTTTAATACTAAACCCACTTGTTTCAATTTGTTTTCTAGCTGTTGATTTACCAGGACCAACACCTTTAACTAAAATTGAAACTTCTTTTAACCCAAATTCTTTAGCTTTTTCAACTGCGGCAGCGGCTGCTAAACCTGCTGCATATGGAGTTTTTTTCTTTGTCCCTTTATACCCGATTGCACCTGATGAAGATCATGCAAAAACATTGCCTTTTAAATCTGCAAAAGAAACAATGGTATTTTGGTATGTTGAATGAATGTGTGCGACACCTTGTGTAATAACTTTTTTATTTTTCTTAGCCATTATTATTTACCTTTCTTTCCAGCAATTGTTTTTCTTGGACCTTTTCTTGTTCTTGCATTTTTCTTTGTTGATTGACCACGAACTGGTAAACCTTTTCTATGTCTGATGCCCCGGTATGATTTAATTTCCATTAAACGTTTGATGTTTAAGTTAATTTCTCTTCTTAAATCACCTTCGGTTGTGTATTTTTTAGCTTCATCCCTAATACGTGTTAATTCTTCTTCGCTTAATTCTTTAACTCTTTTTTCGCCATCTACATTTGCATCAGTTAAGATTTTTTTTGCTAATGTAGGACCAATGCCAAAAATATATGTTAAAGAAATACGTGCTTTTTTATTATTTGGAATTTCGATATTTAAAACTCTAGCCATTTCCTTTTATCCTTGTCTTTGTTTATGTTTTGGGTTAATGCAAATAACTCTATTAACACCATGTCTTTTAATTATTTTACAGTCCTTACAGATCCGTTTGATTGACGCTCTTACTTTCATTTTGTAATAATTATCTCCTTAAATGATTACTTATGACGAAAAACAATTCGACCTAATTCTAAGTTAAATGGACTGATTTCTACATCAACAACATCACCTGGAATTAATTTGATATTATGCAATGCCATTTTTCCAGAGATATATGCTTTGATTTCTTGATCATTTTCTAATAAGACATCATAATTTTTCGTTGAGTGCATTTTGATAATGCGACCAGTCATTTTAATCACTTCTTCTTTATTTTCTTTTTTATTTTTTCCCATTAAATGTTATCTCCTGATAAGATATATGCCTCTCCATTATCAATTAAAATTGTTTGTTCATAATGTGCTGTATTAAATCCTAATGGATCAATTACTGTTCAATTATCATTTTTGATTTGAACTTTTTTTGATTTTTGCAAAATCATTGGTTCAATGCAAATCACCATCCCATTTTTAATAATCGGTCCAGTATTTGGGATGCCATCATTAGGAATCATTGGATCCTCATGTAATTGATACCCAATGCCATGGCCACAAAATTCATCTGGGGTATAATAACCTTTTTGACGAATGAAATTCCCAATCGCCGCTGAGACATCACCAATTCTTTTGCCAACCTTAATTGCATTAAATCCGGCATAGAAAGCGTCTTTTGCAACATCAATTAATTCTTGGTCTTCTTTGGTAATTTTTCCAACGCCTTTAGTAAAAGCTGAATCAGAATAATAATTTTCCCAAATAACCCCTGTGTCAATTTTAATAAGATCACCTTCTTTAACAAGATAATCCGAAGGAATGCCATGAATTAATTCCTCATTGACTGAGATGCAGCAAGTTGCAGGAAAACCATATTGTCCTAAAAAAGCTGGTTTCCCGCCGCGTTTCGTAATTTCTTTAAAAGCGACGCTATCAATTTCTTTTAAAGAAACTCCTGGTCTTATGAAGTCTCAAAGAATTTTTTTAACTTCGGCCAAGATTGCACAGGCTTTTTTGATTTTTTGGATTTCAATTTGATTTTTAATTCTTATCACCCTAAAACCTTCTTTACATCAAAAAAGACTTCTTTTAATTCTTGATGACTATTGATTTCTAAAACGATGTTTTTTTGTTGATAAAAATCAATTAAACATTCTGTTTGCGCATAATACATTTCAAGACGTTTCAAAATCACTTCTTCTTCGTCATCAACTCTTTTTATAACTTTTGTGTGACATTTTTTGCAAAATTTATTATCAAGAGGTGGGAAAACTTCAAGATGATAAATTGTTTTGCAATTTGGACAAATTCTTCTTTTTGATAAACGATCAATGATTTGTTTATTTGAGATTTTTAATAAAATTACTTTCCCAATATAAATTCCTTGATTTTCTAGTTCTTCAAGAAATTTTGCTTGATCAATCGTTCTTGGAAACCCATCTAAAATAAATGGAATTTTGTTTTTTACTAATTCAATTAATCTTTTTTTAACCAAGGCATTTGTAATGCTATCATCAACATATTTTCCTGAGTCCAAAATATTTTTGATTTTTAATCCTAATTCAGTTTGGTTATTAATTTCTTGACGAAACATATCACCAGTTGAAAGTTGATGATAACCAAATTCCTCAACCATCAATTTTGAAAGCGAACCTTTTCCAGCTCCTGGAGGGCCAATAAAAATTAAATTTGGTTTGATACTATTGCCTTGATTTTCACATTGACAACATGTTTTTATCATATTAGATTTTCTTCCTCTCCATACACTTCTTTTAATTCTTTAATCATTCTTCTTTTTCTTGCAAGTTCTTGTGATTTATATCTTGCTTGAATTTGTTGTACTGTTTCAATTGCTGTTGAAACAAGAATCATAATTGTTGTTCCACCAAATGAAATTGGGGCTGGCATACCAAACATTTGTTGAATAAATTGCAACGCGCCCAAAATAATTAAATAACCAGCTGAAAAGAATGACAATCTTAAAACAACATTTAATAAATAAGTCTCTGTTTGTTCTCCTGGTCTAATTCCAGGAATAAACGTACTACTTTTGGCAAAATCTTCACTAATTTTGTCAATTTTTGATTGTTGGATTCCCATTAAAATTGTTAACCCAAAAGTAATGATTACGAATAAGAAAAAGCCAAGAGGTTGGGTTAATTGTAAATTGGCATAAACTCATTGGTAATAGCGACTTGTATCAGGGTTAAACAAACTCGCAATCATTGTTGGGAGTGATAAAATCATCATTGAAAAAATTACTGACATAATCCCAGCTGGGTTTGCTTTGATTGGTAAGTAACTTAATTCTTTTTCAGTTTTTGATAATCCAGCACCAACTTGTTGGATTGGAATTCTTCTTTCAGCTAAGCTAAAAAATGTCACAATGAAAATTACTAATAAATATGCTAATAAATAAACAACAAAATTTAGTGTTTCTTTTAAAATGATTGCATTATTATTTTTGACGGATGGCATGTAATATTCAAATGCTTGTCTAAATGTTGGAATTAATGAACTTGCAATGCCGACAAAAATAATTAAACTAGTTCCATTCCCCACACCTTTATTTGTAATTTGTTCTGATAAAAATAATGAGAAAAATGATCCAGCAACTAATAATAATGGAATGATAAATCACTCATAAAAAAGCGCGCCAGTTTCACCCATTGTTTTGGCAATATTTGGTGAAAAGCGAATTCCAAAATTATCAGTCGGATTAAGCAGTGCTCTTGTTATTAAAATTGCTTGAAAAATCGCAAAAAACAAAGTCACTGAATAAGTTATAAAATTAATTTTAATTCGACCAATCGGTCCTGATTGACTTAGTCGATAAATTGGGGGGAAGATTTTTGTTTGCAAAATCATCATCACTAAGGATGAAGAAATAAATGGTCCAATCCCGAGTGCCACAATCGAAAATCTTCTTAATCCCCCACCGCCAACTAAGTTTAAGATTCCAAAGAAATCTCCTTGGTTCAATTTGTCTGTATGAGCTAAATCAACACCTGGCAGCGTAATTGTTCCTGCTGCCAAGAAAAGGGCAATAATAAACAAAGTAAACAAAATCTTTTTGAAAAGATTATGATTTTTTCATCATTCTGATCACGTATTTCTTCTTTTAACAAAATACTTGTCAATTGCTAATTTACGTTCAAGTTTTTTGTTAGATATTTCCTTTTCCACTTTTATTTTTTTAGCCATTATTGAACCTCGATTTTTCCTCCTGCTTTCTCAATCGCTTCTTTAGCTGATTGCGAAAGATTTGGAATTGAAACTATTAATTTTTTAGTTAAAATTCCCTTTCCTAAAATTTTAACAGGCAATTTCCCTTTAATTAGGTTTTTTGCAGCTAATGTTTCATAAGAAACGATTTCATTTTCATTGAATTTTTTTTGCAATGAAAATAAGTTTACAATTTGATATTCAACATGGTTAACATTATTAAAACCACGTTTTGGAATTCTTCTGAATAATGGTAATTGCCCACCTTCAAAACCTAATCTTACTGTACTTCTTTTTGTTTGTCCACTTTGTCCTCGACCAGCTTGTTTTCCCTTGCCAGCCGCATGACCACGACCAACACGAGTTTTTTGCTTACGTGCACCTTGTGTTGCTTTTAGTGTATGTAATTTCATAAACTATTAGTTTTCTCCTTAATTTTATTTATCTAATAAAACATCTAATTCAATGTCACGTAATTTTGCAATTTCTTCAACTGTTCTTAATTTTTTAAGGGCATTAACAGTGGCATGAACAATATTTTGTTTTGTTCTTGAACCATAAGTTTTGGTTGAAATATCAGTATAACCTGCTAATTCAACAACAGCACGAACGGTATTTGAAGCAATAATTCCTGAACCTTTTTTGGCAGGGCGTAATTGCACTTTTGAAGCTAAGAATTTTTCTTTAATTTCATGTGGGATTGTGCCTTTAACAACTGGAACACTAAAAATGTTCTTTTGGGCATCTTTAACGGCTTTTTTGATTGCATCTTGCACTTCATTTGCTTTGCCATGCCCAAAACCAACTTTACCTTTTTTATTTCCAACAACAACATAAGCTGAGAATGAAAATCTTCTTCCACCCTTAACTACGGTTGTTACTCTTGCGATATTAATAACTTTTTCTTCGTATAGTTTAACTGGTTGTTGGGCATTAAATTGTTTTTTTGGTAAAGAATTTCTTCTTTCAGGATTTTGTTTTAAAGTTGTTTCTTTGTTTTTATTTTCTTTGGGTGCCAAAACTACTTTAGTAGTAGCAGCTTCTTCTTTAATTGTTTCTTTTTTTAATTCATCAGTCATTAGAATTTAATCCCTTCTTCTCTTAATGTATCAGCAAAAGCTGCTAATTTTCCATGGTAGATATAACCTGAACGATCAAAAACAATTGAAGAAATTTTGGCTTGTTTTAGTTTTGCTGCAAATTCTTTTGCAACTTTTTTTACGATTTCAATATTGTTGCCTTTTTCAGATAATTGTCTTGTTGAAAATGAAGCGATTGTTGTATGTGTTTGGTCATTAACTGCTTGTGCATAAAAATTGTGTAATGATTTGAAAACAACAACACGTGGTCTTGATGATGTTCCTTTTGCTAATTTATTTGTAATTTTCAAATGTTTAGCTTTACGTTTTTGATTTCTTGATAACATCTTTTACTCCTTATTTTACACTACTTTGCAGCAGTTTTTCCTTCTTTACGTCTAATAACTTCATCTTTATACATAATTCCTTTACCTGAGTATGGACTTGGACGTCTAATATCACGTAAAATCGCTGCAAATTGTCCAACAGCTTGTTTATCAATTCCTGAAATAATGATGTTTGTTGGTTTAGGAACTTCAACTTTTAAATTGGCTGGAATTTGTTTTAAAACGTTATGTGAATAACCTGCAATAACTTCGATTTCATTCCCTTTTAGTGTTGCTTTATAACCAACACCTTTAATTTCAATTTCTTTTTTGTAACCTTGTGAAACGCCAATTAGCATATTACTAATAATTGCATTTGTTGTACCATGTAGTTGTTTTGTAGTTTTATCTTCATTCGCTCTTATTGTTTTAATTTCATTATTTTCAATAACAACAGAAATTAATGGTGAAAATGTATATTCTAATTGTCCTAAATTACCTTTAATAATTAAATGATTTTTTGTAAGTGATACTTCAACATTTTTGGGGATTGTTAAGATTCGTTTACCAATTCTTGACATAAATAATCAAATTTAAAATAAATTTTATTTTGCTTATTTTTTTAAACTTAGTAACTTATCAAATGAAAGCAATAACTTCGCCACCTAGGCTAGCTTTTCTTGCTTCTTTATCTGTTAACAATCCTTTTGAAGTTGAAATAATCGCTGTTCCATATCCACTTAAAACACGTGGTAATTTATCTGCGGCTGAATATACTTTTAAACCTGGTTTTGAAACTTTTTTAATATCAGTAATTGCAGATAAATTTTGATTCATGCCTTTATATTTTAAAGATATTTTAATTTCTTTGAAACCTTTTTTAGTCACAATAATTTCAAATGTATTAATGTAACCTTCTTTAGCAAAAATTTCTAAGATTTTTTCTTTCTTTTTTGAATGCGGAATCACAACTTCTAAATATTTTCTTGAAATTGCATTCTTAATTCTTACAAACATATCTGCTATTGGGTCTGTAATAATCGCCATAATTATCAACTCGCTTTCTTTACACCAGGAATTTTTCCTTCATGCGCTAATTCTCTAAAACAAATTCTACAAATTTTATATTTACGTAATACTGCATGAACACGCCCACAAATTTGACAGCGAGTATATTTTCTTGCTGAAAATTTTGGTTTACGTTCTGCTTTAACCATTAATGCTTTTCTTGCCATAATTTATTTTGTCTCCTTAATTATTAGCCTTTGCAAATGGAATTCCAAGTTTTTTTAATAATGCAAATGCTTCTTTGTCTGAAGTTGCAGTTGTTACAAAAATAATATCCATACCTTTTAATTTCCGGATTTTATCAAATGAAATTTCAGGGAAAATGATTTCTTCTTTAATGCCAATTGCATAGTTTCCACGTCCATCAAAACTTTTTAGACTTGTTCCATTAAAGTCCCGCACACGCGGCAAGGCAACATTGATTAATTTTGTTAAAAATGATCACATCTTTTCACGTCTTAGTGTTACTTTTCCACCCATTGGCATTCCTTCACGTAATTTTCAAGAAGCCAATGATTTTTTTGCTACTGTTTGGTATGGTTTTTGCCCTGTAATTTGGCTTAATTCAACCATTACTTCTTCAATAGCTTTTGAATTTGATACTTCATTACCGGCTGTCATATTAATAACGATTTTTTGTAAACGTGGAGCTTGCATAATTGATGAATAACCAAATTCTTTGATTAGTTCTGGACGAACCAATTCTAAATATTTTTTTTCTAATTCTAATTTTGGCATAAATAAAATCTCCTTAATTTACTAAATAACCTTATTAACTTTTTTTGCAACTCTTTGTTTTTTACCGGTTTTTGCATCAACTTTTCAACCAATTTTTGTCCCAATTGATTTTTGACCTTGGGCACCTTTTTTAGCTAAAAAGGCAACATTTGAAATATGAATTGGATATTCTTTTTTTTCAATTTTTCCTTCAGTATTTTCTTGTGAAGGTTTATGGTGTTTAATTTTCATATTGATTTCTTTTAGAATTACAGTTTGTTTTTTGTAATCTGTTTCTAAAACAGCAGCAAATTTACCTTTTTCTTTGCCTGAAATTACTAAAACCATATCATTTTTTCTAATTTTTGCTTGTGACATAACTATAAAACCTCCGGTGCTAATGAAATTATTTTCAAATATCCCTTATCACGAAGTTCTCTAGCAACTGGTCCAAATACCCGGGTTCCTCTCATGCTTCCGTCTTCTTTAATTAAAACAACAGCATTGTCATCAAAACGGATGTATGAACCATTTTCTCTTGAAATTCCTCTTTTTGTTCGCACAATAACAGCTTTTAAAACTTGACCTTCTTTAACAACACCATTTGGAATTGCTTTTTTAACAGTGACAACAACAACATCACCAATATTTGTACTTCTTACAACAGAACCACCTAAATTTTTGATGATCATAACTTCTTTTGCCCCTGAATTATCAGCAACATTACATCTTGAAAATTCACTAAGCATTTTCAGATCCTCCAATAGCATGTGATTTAATTGAAACTAAACGGAAATGTTTGGTTTTTGAAAGTGGTCTTGTTTCTTGGATTTCAACAACGTCACCAACTTGTGCCTGATTATTTTCATCATGAACTGCAAATTTCTTTGATTTTTTGAAACGCTTTGAATAAAGTGGGTGTTTTTCATATGTTTCAACAATCACAGTAATTGTTTTATTGTTTTTTGTACTGATCACAGTTCCGACAAGTTTTTTACGTCGATTTTCTCTCATAACTTGTTCCATTATTTATCCCCTTCTTTTGCTTTTGAATTTAAGGCTGTTAGTGTTCTTGCGATATCTTTTTTAACTAAGATAATTTTATGAGTTTGGTCTAATTGACGGGTCGCATTTTTGAAGCGAAGTGAAAATAGTTCAGCTTTTAATTCATTTAATAAATTATTTAGTTCTTCAACTGATTTTTTCTTAAGTTCAGTATAAGTCATAACTATTTTTCTCCTCCATTTTCACATTTGCAATTACATTCTTCGCTTACTTCTTTGGCAACAATTTTTCAGGTTACTGGTAATTTATGTCCACCTAGTCTTAATGCATCTTTCATTGTATCAACTTGGTTACCCATAACTTCAAACATCACAGTTCCTTCTTTGACAACAGCAAATCATTGATCTGGACTTCCTTTACCTGAACCCATCCGTACACCAATTGGTTTTGAAGTTTTTGACATATGTGGGAATATTTTAATAATAACTTTACCTTCACGACCCATTCGACGGGTAATCGCGATCCGGGCAGCTTCAATTTGCCTTGCACTAATTCATGCTGAAGAAGTTGATTTTAAACCAAATTCCCCAAATGATACGGTATTGTTACGGTGTGCTTTAGTTTTATCATGACGAATTCGAAACATTTTCCGATGTTTAGTTCTCTTTGGTTGAAGCATGTTTTTCGCCATCCTTTCCACTAAATCTTGGTCTTCTTTCAGGTTTTTTAGCAAAATTTGTTTGCAAATTATTTTTGTCTAGAATTTCGCCGCAAGATACTCAAACTTTAATTCCTAAGATTCCATAAGTTGTTTTTGCAATTGTAACGGCATAATCAACATCTTGTCTTAGGGTGTGTAGTTTCATTTCTCCTTCGGTATATCCTTCAGTTCTTGCCATATCAACACCATTTAAACGGCCTGAAACTGAGGTTTTGATTCCTTTTGCACCAGCTTTCATTGCACTTTTAATTGCAAATTTTTGTGCTAGTCGAAAACTTCCCCGATTTTCTAATTTAATTGCAATTCCTTCGGCTAATAATCTTGCATTTAAATCAGGATTTTTTAATTCAATCACATCGATTGTGATGCTTAATTTTTTGTTTTTTAAATGTTTCTTAAGTGCTTGTGTGATTTGTTTAATATTATCACCATTTGTTCCTAATAAAGCAGCAGGTTTAGCTGTGTAAACATAAACAATTACATTACCATTTTGATTTCTTTTAATTTGTACATTTCCAATTAAATACTCACGAACTTTTGCATCAAAGAAATCATAAATTTTTTGATCTTCTAGCAATAGAGTTGCAAAATTGGCTTTGTCTGAATATCAAACTGTATTATGTGCTTTGGTTACACCAAAACGAAATCCATTTGGATTGACTTTTTGTCCCATATTATTTTGCCTCCATACTTAGTTCATTATTTAATTCAATTAATTCAATATAGAAATGACTTGTTCTTTTTAAAATTGGGTATGCACGTCCACGTGAATGTGGTTGAAATCTTTTTAGGGTTGGACCATCGTTAACTAAAATTTTTGAGACCACTAATTTTGTTGCATCTAAGCCATAATTATTTGTTGCATTTGCAATTGCTGAATTTAGAAGTTTGAAAATAATTTTTGATGCCTTTTTATTTGTTGTTTGCAAAATCACTAATGCTTGTGTAGTTGATTTATAACGAATTAAATCTGCAACTAATCGTGCTTTTCTTGGACTAATTCTTTGCATTTTAACTGATGCTTTAACTACTTGTTGTGTCATATTATTTTTTCTTTCCTTTTGCTTTATCAGCACCATGACCATTAAAGGTTCTTGTTGGTGCAAATTCACCTAATTTATGTCCAACCATATCGTTGGTTACAAACACATCAATGAATGCATGACCATTATGAACTTGAAATGTTAAGCCAATAAAATCTGGGTAGATTGTTGAACGTCTTGATCAAGTTTTAATTGGTCTTTTTGGTGCTTTATTTTCAATAATAGCAACGACTTTTTTCATTAAATGATCATCAACAAATGGTGCTTTTTTTAATGAACGAGACATTATTTACTTTCCTTTCTTCTTCGAATAATGAATTGGTTAGATGCTTTTTTAGTTGCTCTTGTTTTAACTCCAAGCGCTTTTTTGCCTCATGGGGTCATTGGTGATTTTCTTCCGATTGGTTGTTTACCTTCACCACCACCATGTGGGTGATCATTTGGGTTCATTGCTGAGCCCCGCACTGTTGGTCTAATTCCTTTTAGTCGATTTCTACCTGCTTTACCAATGTTTACTAATGAATGTTCTTCATTTCCAACTTCACCAATTGTTGCCCGACATACACCTAAAACTTTTCTTACTTCACCTGATTTAAGTTTTAGAATCACATATTTTCCTGATTCATCTTTTCCAAGAATTTGTGCTGAAGAACCAGCTGAACGCGCAATGATGCCACCTTGTTTTGGTTGTAGTTCAATATTGTGAACAAATGTACCTTCGGGAATATTTTTTAATGGTAAATTATTTCCGATTTGAATATCAACATTTTCACCAGAAACAACTTTTTGTCCAACTTTAATATTTTTAGGACTAATAATATATCTTTTTTCCCCATCGCGATAAACAATTAATGAAATATTTGCTGAACGATTTGGATCGTATTCAATTGTTTTAACAACTGCTTCAATTCCATCTTTGCTATATCTTTTGAAATCAACAATCCGATAAAATCTTTTTAACCTCCCACCGTGGTGACGAGTAGTGATTTTACCTTGATTATTTCTTCCTGCATGTGTTGGAAGTGCTACAAGCAATGACTTTTCTGGTTTATGTCCAGTTAAATTTGCCTGGTAGTCAAGAGAAGACATATTACGACGACCATTTGTGTATGCTTTAAACTTTTTAATAGCCATGTTTTTATTCTCTCCATTTCTTAAAAATATTGTTTTCTTTTAAGAATTATTTTTTTAATTTTTATATTGTTTATTAATCTTATAGTTGCATGCAAGATTAATTATTTTTCTTCTTGATTATTTGTTTTGTTTTCTTTATTTTCTTTTGCTAATTTTGCTTCTTTTAACTCTGCAGCTTTTTTAATTTTTTCGGCTGCTTTCTTTTCTACTTCAGAAATTTCTTTAACTTCTTTAGTTGCATCTTTTTCTTGCGTTTCTAAAGTCTTTTTTGCTTCCTTAGCTTCATCAGCAAATAAAACAATTTTTGATTTTTCATCTAGATATACAATTGCTTTTTTAACTGCATTTTTATATCCTGAAAATCTCCCAAGTTTTGCTGGTTTCTTATCATAGTTAATAATGTTAACTTTTAGAACTTTTACATCAAAAATAAATTCAACAGCTTTTCTAACTTCAACTTTATTTGTTCTTTTATCAACAACAAATGTATAAACATTTTCATTTGTTCTAGCAATTTCAGATTTTTCTGTTAAAACTGGATATTTAATAACTTCATTAATATTCATTATTTTGCCATCCCTTCTAAGAATTTAATATCATCTGCGCTAATTACTAAAACATCAGCAGCAACTAATTGCTCAATTGATAAAGATGTTACTTTTGAAACATGTACATTTGGTAAGTTTCTTGCTGATCTAAATACAATGTCATTTGAAGAAACAATTAGAACATGATTTAAATTAATTAAATTATCTTTGTTTAATTCAACTAATAATGCTCTTGTTGAAATTTTTTCTAATTGATATTCTCTTACAAAAACAGCATTGGCATTTGCTAACATTGTTAAAGCTGAGAATAACGCATTTTTTCTTGCTTTTTTATTTATTTTTAAATTGTAATTTCTTTCGGTTGTAGGACCAAATGCTCTACCACCCCCAACAAAAATTGGACTTCTTAATGAACCCGCACGGGCATTACCTGTATGTTTTTGAGCTCAAGGTTTTTTCCCAGTTCCACTTACTTCTCCACGTGACTTAACTTTATGTGTAGCGAAACGTTTTGAAGCTCTTTCTGCTAAAATTGCATCAAAAATTGCTTGAGCATAAACTTTTTCTAATCCAAATACAGATTTTGGTAGATCAGTTTTTTTGTTTCCTGTTGGAATTTCTTTATTCTTATTTGAAGTTGTTTTTTCTTCTTTCTTAACTGGTTTATCAACCAAGTCTTCTTTTTCAATATATTCAATTGCTTTTTCGTTTTCAATTTTTGATTCAACGATTTTATTTGCAATGATTTTTGCTTTTTCTAAACTAACACTACCACGATATGCACCATCACGATGGAATCAAACACGAGTTACATTTTCTGATTTTTCACTAATGCTAATAAATTCATTCACCGCATCAATAAAGTTAGCAAAATTTCCTGAAACTTCTTCTTTGGCTTTTTTGAAATTAAATGAAATGTTTCGGTTTTCATCAAATGCTTCTGAGATATAGTATTTGTCAACAACAACTGATGCCATAATTATTTATCTCCTTCAACATTTTCTTCTTTAGCTGCTTCTTCTTTGGCAATTGCTTCAGCTAAAGCACTCTTCATTTCTTTTAATGACATTTCCATTTTTAATTCAAGATTATATTTTTTTGCTTGTTCAAAAATTTCATTTTTTGCTAAAGCTTCTTTCAGGTTTACTAATTTAATTTCAGGTTTCTTTTGAACTGATTTTTTCGCATTTTTAATTACTAATAATGCGCCTTTAGCTCCTGGGGTGCTACCCTTTAATAATAAAAGATTATTTTCAGTGTCAATTTTCACAACTTCAAGGTTTTGAATTGTTACTTGTTCTGATCCTAGATGACCTGGCATTGTCATACCTTTCCAAACTCTATTTCCAGAAATGTCACCAATTGAACCAGTTTGTCTAATAGGTTTTGAACCACCCCCACCACCATGTGATTTTGGACCAATGTGTTGGTTTCATCTTTTAATGGTTCCAGCAAAACCTTTTCCTTTTGAAATTGCTGTAACATCAACAATATCTCCGCCTTCAAAAATTGAGGCATCAATAGTTTCACCTAGGTTGTAACCTGTCATGTTACGAATTTCTTTTACGAATTGCTTAGGTGTTGTATTTGCTTGTTTAAAATAGTTAACTTCAGGTTTCTTAATTCGAGATTTTTTCTTATCTTCTAAACTAAGTTGTGTTGCAATATAACCGTTTTTTTCTTGTGTTAAAACGTTGGTAACAACATTTGGTTTAACTTCAACTACAGTCACAGGAATTAATTTACCTTCACTTGTGAATAGTTGAGTCATTCCAACTTTTCTTCCTAAGATTCCTTTCATTTTTTTCCTTTCTAAATATAAAATAAAAAATAATCATCTGTATTATTCTACAGATTTGATTGTAATTTGAACTCCAGCAGGTAATTCTAATCTTTTTGCTTTATCAATTAAAGTTTTAGTTACATTTGATAAAACTATTAGCCGTTTATGAGTTCTACTTTCAAATTGCTCACGTGATTTTTTATTAACGTGAACTGATCTTAGAATGGTAACAATTTCTCTTTTTGTTGGTAAGGGAATTGGACCACTAACTTCAGCTTTTTCTGCTTTTGCTAATAAGACAACTTTTTTTGCTGCATCATCAACTAAATTAGCTTCAAAAGCTTTGATCTTAATTTCCAGTTTTGCCATTGCTTGTTCTCCTTTTTCAATTAATTGAAATGCTCCACACAAGTTCTCAATATCCAAGTAGAACAACTAAGCTTGGCATATCGCAATCTTATGCTTCCTTGCATAAATACCAATTTATTATACCAAAAACTAATTTTTTATGTTTTTTTTACAAATAAAAAATATCAAACGCAATTTTTAATCTAAATAAAATCTTGTTTGATATTTAAAATAAATTTTATTGCTCTTAATTTTAGGTTTTTTTATACTAACTAAGCTTGGATATTATCTTGTGAATTTTTAAATACTTTTTCTAATGCTTTTCAAATTTTATCAAATTTACCATGTTTATATGGACGAGCTCATCCACCATACATTGCATTTCCTGGAACTTGAATATTAAATTGATGTCAGTTAAGTTCTTCAACTTTAGTTTGCCCATCTTTAACTGTAACTTTAACACCCTTCCCATTTTTAAATTCAATGTCAGTAAATAAACGATCTAAGTTATTATCTTTTATAAATTTAATATTATCCCCTGGTTTTAGATGTTTATATGCATCATCATAAAAATCATTAAAATCATCACCGATTTTCATAATTACTTTAGTGCGGATTTTATCTCCTGATTTTGAATCTGATACATTAAAGTTTCAACCATCCTTATTATCACTAACATCATTCATTCTTTGATTTTTACTTGTTACACGCTTATTAATATTAGGATTTTCTAAGGCAGTTTTTCATGGACTTTTGTCTTCATATTTTCCGCCTTTAGCAGTTGTATCCACACCAGAGCATCAAAACATTCAATCATGAACATATTTTTCTTTAACTCCGTGTTTAATTAAGTTTTTCTTAATTCCTTCAATTGGAGCTTTGACTTGCGGAATTCCTGAGTTAAACATAACAATTCCACCATTTTTAAAGACATGATTAATAAAATCAATTGCCCCAGGAACTGGTTTTCTATTTCCCTTGGCATCAACTTCACCTTTGAATTCTTCACTAAACACACCATTATTTTCATAAACCATTCATGATTCAGTGTATTCATTAACAAAAACTGTTTCATCAATATCCATGAAAACAACAGGTACAGCTTTATCTCCTTCTGTATTTTTAACAACACCATCTTTAGATTTTGTATAATCCAACTCTTGTAATTTTTCTTCTTTTTTCTTAATATTATCAAATGCAATTTTTGCCAATGTATAAGCTTGCATTGCAGCCGCTCTTTGTTCAGCAGAAGTTACATATCAAACAATTGCCGCTGCAATTCCTGCACCTGAATTTAGTTTATCAATTAATTCAGATTTTTCTTCTTTTGTTAAATTTAAATTATCAATTAATTCTCTTTTTTGTTCAACACTTAATTTTTCAATTTTTTCTTTAAGTGAACTAAAGTCATTTTTATTATTAGTTGTATTGCAACTTGCAGCAACAACTGGTAATGCAATAACTGGCATTGCACTTAAAAATAATCTTAATTTTTTATTCAAAATATCTCCTTTTTTTTAATTAAGCAATTTCAAAAATACTTGATTGTATAATATTGAATTATAGCACTCAAAATCTGCAAACAACCTTAATAAATCAATTTGATTTTAAAAAAAATAATTAAAAATTTAGCAAAATTTAAAACCTTTTAAACTAAAAAATAAAATTTAGATTTTTTTGCATAAAGTTTTGATTTTATAATATAATTTTCTTGCGATTGATTGAATGGAGGGGTAGCGAAGCGGCCAAACGCGGGTGGCTGTAACCCACTTCCTCACGGTTCGGGGGTTCGAATCCCTCCCCCTCCACCATTTTGCCCTTTAGCCAAGTGGAAAGGCAGCGGTTTTTGGTACCGCCATTCGTTAGTTCGAATCTAACAAGGGCAGCCATATCATTTATTTGACAAATTAAAACTCAAGCAATTGAGTTTTTTATTTACTCTTTAAACAAAGAATGAATTTAAAACTGCTAAAATATTTATCTAAAATAAATTTAAAAAAACTCTAAAAAGAAAAAAACTAACTTATGACTAAGAATAAATTTAAATTGATATCTAGTTTACTAATTAGTAGTTTTCCTTTACTAGGTATTTCATGCCAATCAAAAATACATAATCAACATAATGAAATTAAAAACAATGAAATAAAAATTACAATTCCAAACAAAGAAAATTTAGTTCTTAATACAGTAGGTTGAAATGATGTTGTTTTGAATTATGATAGAGAAAAATATGATGTCATAAAAGATCAAATCATAAAAAATAATGATAGTCTAATCATAAGAATAAAGATTATTAAGAAAGATTCAACATCTAAACAAAATGTCAACGAAATAATTAAAGAAGAAACATTTTTCAATTTCAAAAATCCAACAAACGATCCAATCAATAATCCAATCAATCTAAACCCTTCAAAAAATAATAATGAAGAACCTAAACCAAACAACAAACCAATTTATCATAACAATGAAAAACTAATTTATGATGATAGCAAAATTTATACTATAAATAAAAATCCGCAATACTTTCTTGATTCACACTTGTTCGATGATGAATTCTTATTTAATAATGATGTTTATACAATAACAAGAAAAACACCTAAATTTAAAACTGCATCTCATAATATTAATGTTTTTTTAAGAAATGGAGATAATGGTAGTCAAGTTGACTTTAGAAGTTATACTTCTAATAATGATATTGAGAAGCAATTTTGAGAGTATGCTAAAGATATTGGTTTTTATGGTCATTATGGAAATAACTCAAGAGAAAAAGTTGCATTCTATAATGATCACATTTCAGTCGATGGAATGGTAAAGCAATATTATTTAAATAATTTCAATGAAAAAGATAAAGACGATGCAAAGGTTATAAGACTTAATGACTATGAAATAATTAAGAAAAATCCTTTTGGTTATCTTCCTTCAAATTTAAATCAATTATTCTATTACATGAATTTTAAAAGTATTTCTAAATTATTAAATATTGAAAATATAATTAAAATTCAATCGAATTTCAATGATGAAATTGGTGAAATTGAGTTGCTTATAACAAATAAAAATAATCAAAAATACTATTTAAAAATCGACAAAACAAATACTTCTTATCTAAAAAGTAATCTTGATTTTTATCAATACATTTATGACCGAAGTTTTATGATGCTATATTATGGTACCGAGTGATTTAGAGATCCTTTTAGAATACAAAAAGAACATTTGGGACATACTAGTAGTGGTGGCAGTATGTGAGTGGTTGATCGAATAATTAATAAAGAAGCTGAAAAGCAAGATTACTGAGAATTATTAGTTGCTACTAATATACATGTTTTTAGTTTAAATAAAATTTTTGATAAAAGTCTATATTTTAGAAAAAATGATAATAACATCAATTCTAAATGATGAAAAGCTGGATTCTATGATCCGAATGATTGAGATAACTATTGAAATAATTTAAAGAATCGCACCAATGCTAAATTCATGACACTGAGAGCTAAAGATGAATTTTTAAGTAGCAATTCAGCATATGTTGATAAAAATGAAGCAATACCAACTATTGAATCATATTCACAATATTTAGATATGCCATATTACACACCACGTTACGAAATTAATGATTTTATGATTGATCATCCAGATACAGCAGGTAAATGATTTGAAGAATATGATAGTGAGACTAGAATCGGGAAAACAAAAAATGCTGGTGCAGATTTTGTTTTATTAAAAATAAAAATTAAAAAAAGTCAATTAAAATTAATTCTTCCAAAGTTAGATGAAATAATTGGAACTAATAAAGAAAAAGATTGATATATTGGTTTAGGAAAAAATGAATTAATGAGTCCTTACAAAACACAATTTTATGCAGGTTATCCTAATTTTAGTTTTAAAGGTAATAAATCAATTGGTGGGATTATTAGCACACAAAATCGCTACGTTAAGGATGATGACTTTAAAAGTCTATGAGTAAGATACAATGAATCATTAAATAAGGATTGAAATTCACATAAAAATAATTGGGAAGAATACACAAAACCATTTGTAGAAAATGAACATGGTATGCCACTAAATATCCTTACTCAACATTCTACTTTATACACAAGAATAGAAAAGAATGAGAAACACAATGCTTTAGATAGCGGTTCCTCAGGATCAATGGTAATAGATTCATCATTCAATCTTGTTGGCATAAATTATTTGCTCACAGAAGATTCTGAGCATAATACAACAACAAACGCAATCAATCTTATTCAAGGACAAGGTGATTATAAAAACAAGAATGATGGAAACATATTAGAAAATGTAATTAAAAAACTAAAAAGTGATAATTTACATACAATAAAATTGAATCCAAATTAATATAAATACTAAATGTGTCTAACCTTTTAGTTTTAATATATTATTCCTATTTTTTTACAGAAATTAATATTGACAAACTAACAAAAATGAGACTTTTTATTCAATAATAGATTACTGTAATATGCTAAATTTATAGTTATCTATAAATTAAAAATTTTTGCTAATTTGGTTATTTCTTTTGGTTTTTCTACTGATATTCAATTGCCTTCTTTACTTTGTTGCTTACGATAATATCCTAAACGTTTGATTATCTGTTTATATGAATATTCATTATCAACTTCCTTTTCTTTTAAAATATTCTCAATTTTGAATTTTATAAGTTTAGCTAAAAAGTTTACAAATTCGCTCATTGCCTTATGTAATACTGAATTAGCAGATCTTTCAGTGCTACTTATTAGATTCTTAGTAAATTTCAAATCTTGAATCACATTAGGATGACTATTATATAGCATATATATCTCTTCTAAATGAGTATCAATATTTGACTCAACGATTGTAATACCATCATACTTCCTATCTCTTAATAGATCGGAATATCTATAAGTTTCATCAATCATAGCTAGACGTTCACGGCCCATTCTAATTGCTTCGTCAAAATCTCTGAATGCGTATATAAACTTAGAATTATCATTTATTTTTAATCCACTTACAGCACTATTGCTTTTATAGTAATTATGTATTGCTAATCATCCACTCGATGAAAGCAGTTCATCAATGTTAAAGGATTCTGCATGAACATCTAAAGGTTTAATGTACTTAATATCTTGATTATTTTTAAGAACTTTTTCTATTTCATCCTTTTCCATTTCATTATCAAAAATAACAAATTTATTTGAAAATTCATCTTTCGAGTTAAAAAAATCATAAAATGTTCTACCATTAAAGATATTTTCTACAAATGGTCTGTGAAATATAGGTTCTTTAGTAATAAAATCAAAAATATATAGAAATTTCATTTTACTTCAAGTAATCGATGGTTCGTAATTTAAAAACATATTTTCTTCTGTAAAAAATCATTTAAATGACGCCAATACGACATTTCTAGTATCTCTAAACTTTTTTATTCTTTCATTCATGAATCATTCAGTTTGTGAGTATCATGAATTGTAATTAAGAATTAATTTATCTAAATTTCTTACATCAAAATTTAAATTTCTAAATTTTTCAGATAGAAAAGATGTTTCATAGAGCAACTTAAAATCATCATCAATTGCTTCTGGATTTATTGATTTCATGACTGCTAATGAATAAATAAAATTTGCTACCTTTGTATCAAAAAAATTCCGTAATTCTTTTAATATATCCTTAGTATACTTAGTTATTAATTCAATATTTCCAAAGTCTTTTATCTTTGATATTACAGTTTCCTTTGTTTTTGTACCAACTGGAATTGGTTCTGGATATGGAACAAATTTGTAATCAATAATTTCGCCAACAATTTCTAAATCTTTAGGAATTGCCTTACCATTTACATATTTGCTAGTTCTTTTTACTACTTTATACTTCCCAAAATAGTCCTTTATAACTGTATTTTTAGGTCTTGATACTCTTTTAATTTTTTCTGGTATTGCCATTTTCTTCCCCTTATATCTAATATATTATATAGTTTTCAACCTATATAATAAATTTTACCATTAATTTATATAGTAATATTACATTTTAAATTGAATAAATTATTTAAAATAGTTCTTAGCATAGGCCAAGAACTATTTTTTTTCAATTAACTTAATTTACTTTATATTGTTATATTGTCACTATAAGTGCTTTGATAGAAATTTGATCTTTTTGATTCAACTAAATACATTATCATTCCTACTATTGCAACAATTCAAAAAATATTTCCCACTATAAATAACACTAGGTATTTTTGATTTGGAGCAATGATTGCTGACCATATCAATAAAACTACCATTGCAATTGAAATTGGAATAATTAATAAATATGATATCAATGCAACGGTTATATTTCCTCCGATCGCTAAATTTAGTAGTGAATCTGGTTTAGATCCGTTTAATATAATACCTGCACTAAATAAGCTCGCTGAGACTAATATGATAATTATTGCTATATTTATAAAAAATAATGATAAATAGGCAATTGCAAAATTTCTAAGTTTTCTACTATTTTCCATAATTTAAATTATATAAAAGTTAATTAACAGAAACAAAAAATAATATCTAACTGAATTAAGTATGATTCTTATTTAACAATGATATTTAAAATCTTATTTTCAACATATATAGTTTTAATAATTTGTTTATCTTCAATCCATTTTTTTACTGATGGTAATGATATTGCTTGACTAACAATTTCTTTTTCATTTCAAGAAGGAATAATTTCCATTTGTGCTCGAATTTTGCCATTTATTTGAATTCCAATCTGAGGATTTTTATTTATTATTTTATCTAAATTAACGATTGGTCAAGATTGATATTGAAGTGGTTTTTCATTAATATTAAATAAAATTTCTTCAGCAAAATGTGGTGCAAATGGTGATAATAAGATTCCAAAATCTCTAATTACATCAGTTGAATTGATTTCTTTAAGTGTTGATAAGTAGTTTATGAACACCATTAATTTGCTAATTGCAATATTGAATTTGTATTTTTCAATATTATTTGTAATATCTAGAATTAATTGATTAATTTGACTATCTAACTCAGGGTTTTTGGAGTTCGGATTGATATTTTTTAATAGATTATTAAAAACTAAATCGATCTTATCAAGTCATTTTCTGATGCCATTTAAAGAATCAGTATTTCATGCTTTTGAATCAGTAATTGGACCCATAAACATTTCATATAATCTCAATGCATCAGCTCCAAATTCTGAAACTAACTCATCTGGATTAATAACGTTACCAAGGGATTTAGACATCTTTTGACCATCTGGTCCTAAAACTAAACCTTGATTAATAATTTTATAAAATGGTTCTTTTGTATTAACAATCCCAATATCATATAAAAAACGATGTCAAAATCTTGCATAAAGTAAATGTAAAACTGCATGTTCTTGGCCACCAATATATAAATCTACTGGCATTCATTTTTCAAATCTTTTTTTAGCTTCATTTGAATTGAGAGCTAAATAACTACCGTCTTCATTTTTTAAGATATAAGCTAAAAAATATCAACTTGATCCTGCTCATTGTGGCATAACATTTGTATCATGAGCATATTTTTTATTATCAATTTCAACATTGATTCAACTTTTTATATTTGCTAAAGGCCCTTGTGTTGAATTTGAAGGTTTAATGTTATCAATTTCTGGAAGCTTAACTAAATTTTCAACTAAATGAATTTGATTATTTTCATCAAATAAAACTGGGAATGGTTCGCCTCAATATCTTTGACGTGAAAAAATTCAATCTCTTAATTTAAAATTCGTTTTTTCTTTAGCCTTATTAAGTTTGATTAGCTCTTGATAAATAACTTTTTTTGCTTCTTTGATATTTAGACCATTAGCAAATTCTGAATTACAATGTGCTGCATCATCCAAAAAAGGTAGAGTGTTTGCTTCAAGAACAGCCTTAATTTCTAAATTAAATTTTTTAGCAAATTCAAAATCACGACTATCATGAGCTGGGACTAACATCAATGCCCCACTACCATAATTCATTAAAACATAATCTGAAGCCCAAATTGGAATTTCTTGCTTTGTTAGAGGATGAATTGCATACGCTCCAATAAATAATCCTGTTTTTTCTTTGCTTAATTGTGTTCTTTCTAAATCATTTTTTTCTTTTGTAGTTGCAATATATTCTTCTATTTGATTTTTTAGAGATTGATCACAAATTTCTAGAAGAAGCGGATGTTCAGGACTAATTATTAAAGCTGAAACACCATAGATTGTATCTAAACGGGTTGTAAAAGTTTCCAATGTCCCCGAATGATTTTTGATATCTCATTCAACGACATGACCTTTTGATTTACCAATTCAATTTTTTTGCAATAATTTTAGACTTTCTGGTCAATCTAAATTATCTAATTCTTCAAGTAATTTTTCAGCATATTCTGTAATTTTTAAAACTCATTGTTTCATTGGTTTACGAACCACAGGATAATTGCCACGTTCTGAGACTTTTTTGCCATTTAAATCAATAATTTCTTCATTTGCTAAGACGGTACCAAGTTGTTCACATCAATTTACATCAATCTCTTCGATTGAAGCTAAACCTTTTTTATACAATTCCTTGAAAATTCATTGTGTTCAATAATAAAATTTTGGATCAGTTGTATTAATTTCTTTATCATAATCATAAGAAAAACCCATTAGTTTTAACTGCTTACGAAAATTATCAATATTTTTGATTGTAAATGAGGCTGGATGATTTCCTGTTTTTAACGCATATTGTTCAGCGGGCAATCCAAATGCATCCCAACCAATTGGATGCAAAACATCAAACCCATTTAGACGTTTATACCTTGCAATAATATCTGTAGCTGTATATCCTTCTAGGTGTCCAACATGTAACCCAGCTCCTGAAGGATAAGGAAACATATCTAAAATATAAGCTTTTTTATTGCTTCTATTTGTTGTTTTGAATGATTTATTATCTTCTCAAAATTTTTGTCATTTTTTTTCAATTAATTTATGATTATACATGGTATTAATTTTATCTTAATATTGCTTTTTTCTTTTTTTAATTTTAATTTTAAAAATGCTAATATGTTTAAGAAAAAAAATTACTAATTTTGAAAGCAATTAAATTAAACAATTTTATTAAATAAAATTTTTAGAAGCAAATTAAGTTTAAAATGATTGGCAATACTTTAAAATAAATATTGTAAAATTTATGTATTATTTTTTGAATTATTTAGAAACAAAAAGAAGGAAATTATGGAGAAAAAAAATAAAGATTATAAGAACACACTTTTAATGCCACAAACTGATTTTTCAATGAAAGCAAACTTGGTTGAAAAAGAAGCTTTTTTCAATGAAAAATGACAAAAAATGAACTTATATCAGCAAATCCTGAAATCAAATCAAGGCAATAAGAACTTTGTCTTACATGATGGTCCACCATATGCCAATGGCAATATTCATGTTGGGCATGCATTAAATAAAATTTTAAAAGATATTATTGTACGTTCAAAAAATATGCAAGGATATTTCAGTCCTTTTGTTCCAGGTTGAGACACACATGGATTGCCAATTGAACATAAAATGCTTGTTGAAAAGAAAATGAATGCAAAAGATTTTTCAATTCCAGAATTAAGGAATGCATGTGCCAAGTATGCTTTGAGTCAAATTGAAAAACAAAAAGAACAATTCAAAAAATTATCAATGTTAACTGACTTTAAAGAAATTTATGTCACACTTGATAAAAAATTTGAAGCACAACAGCTTCGCTTATTTAAAAAAATGATTTTTGATGGTTTAATTTATAAAGATCTTAAACCAATTTATTGGTCGCCATCATCACAATCTGCATTGGCTGAAGCTGAAGTTGAATATGCAGACCATATTTCACCATCTTTATTTGTTTCATTCAAAATTGTTTTTGGAAATAAAATAATTCAAGAAAATGAAAATTTAATTATTTGAACAACAACACCTTGAACTTTAATTGCAAACTCAGGAGTTGCAATTAACAAAGACTTTTCATATATCAAAATTAAAGTCAATGAACAAATTTATATCTTAGCAAAAGACTTGTTAGAATCTGTTGCGATTCAATGTAAATGAGAAAACTATCAAATTATTGGCAATGAATTCAAAGGTGAAGATCTTTTAGGAATAAAATACCAAAGTCCAATTAACCAATTAATTTGTCCAGTTGTTGAAGGTCATCATGTTAGTCTTGAAAATGGAAGTGGATTAGTGCATATGGCACCGCTTTTTGGGGAAGATGACTTTATTATTGGCAATAAAAATAATTTAGTTAAAATCATGCATGTTAATGATGATGGAATGCTAAATGAACATGCGCTGATGTTTAAAAATCTTTTTTATGATGATGCAAATCCATTGATTGGAAAATTTTTGGAAAAAAACAATTTATTGCTTGGGTTTAAAAAAATTAAACACTCATATCCGCATGACTGAAGAACACATTTACCAATCATGTATCGAGCAACCCCGCAATGATTTGTTTCACTTAAAAAAATTAAGCAAAACATTTTGGATGAAATTGAAAATGTAAAAACTTATAATGATTGATCAAAATCAAGATTGGAATTAATGTTAGAAAATCGTGATACTTGATGTATTTCAAGACAAAGAAGTTGAGGTGTACCGATTATTGTTTTTTATGATCAAAACAAAAATCCAGTTTTAGAAGAAGAAATTTTTGATTATGTGATTGATTTAGTTGAAAAACATGGTAGCAATATTTGATATGAAAAAGATGTTGATGAATTGCTTCCTTTAAAATGAAGAAATAAAGGATTTAGCAAAGAAAATGATATTATGGATGTTTGGTTTGATTCAGGGTCAACATCATTAGGTGTAAAACCGAATAACATTGAAGCTCCTTTTGATTTATATTTAGAAGGATCAGATCAATACCGTGGATGATTTAATAGCTCAATGATTAATTCTGTTGCTTGAAGGAAAAAGAGTCCGTTTAAAGCTTTTTTATCTCATGGTTTTGTTTTGGATGGCAAGGGTAGAAAAATGTCTAAATCATTGAATAATACCGTTGATCCACTTGATGTTGTAAAAAAACATGGTTCAGATATTTTAAGATTATGAGCAGCAAATTCTGAATATAGTGCCGATATTGCAATTGATGATAAAATTCTTGAACAAAATATTGAAATATATCGTAAATTAAGAAATACAATTAAGTTCATGCTTGGCGGGATTACTGATTTTGATTTTAATTTTGTCAAATTAGATTCAATTCATGCTCTAATGGAAGAAAAATTAATTAATCTTGAAGCAAAAGTTTTTTCTTATTATGAAAATTATAAATTTGTCAATGTAATTAAAGAAATCAATAACTTTATTATCAATCTAAGTTCATACTATATTTCAATCACAAAAGATATTTTGTATTTAAACAAAAGCAATGATTTTGAAAGAAGACAAATCCAAACTTTATTTGCAAAAATTATTAAATTCTTGATTCTAAGTTTAAGTCCAATCTTACCAACAACAATGGAAGAAGTTTATCAATATTTCAATGAACCAAATAAATTGCCTTCAGCGCATTTATTAAAATGAAATTTTGCATTGGAACAAAAAAATCAATTAAGTGAAAAATGGGAAGAATTTTTTGTTCTAAAAAATGAAGTTTATAAAATGATTGAAGAAAAAATCAAAAAACAAGAAATTAAAAGACAAAATGAAGCGTTTATAACAATCAAAACAGATTCAGAATTTATTAAATCATTACCATTAACAAAATTATTAATGGTTGCTAAAGTTTCAATTGGAAATGAATTTAAAATTGAAAAACTTCCATCAGAAAAATGTCTAAGATGTTGAAATCATTTTGAAAAAGCAGATTTTAATTTTGAACTTGAAATATGTAAAAGATGTGAGGATGTCATCAATGGAAAATAATAGAGTAAGATATTTTTCAAAAGAATATTGAAAACTTCATTGAAAATTCATTTTAATTAATGTTGCTATTTTTCTTGGAAGTTTTCTTATTCTATTAGCAATTGACTTGCTAACAAAAGAATTTATTTTCAAATGGGATGACAAAAAAAACTTGATTGTCAACACTGATTATGAATTTGGAAATAAATTTATTATTTTTAAATCCGTTTTACATAATGGGACAACAATTGGTTTTTTTGAAACGAATTTACCATTTTTACATACAATTAGTTTTCTTATCTTTTTTGGTGCACTTTGAGCTGTAACTTTTATTAAAGAAAAAAAACTGATTTACATTACAGTTTTTTTAGCAGTTATAAGTGCAGGTTCATTTGGGAATATGATTGATCGCTTTTTGTTTAAGGGAGTTAGGGATATAATTAATCTTCCTTGAGTTAATAAAGGAGTTTTTAATATCGCTGATGTTTGGTTAGTAATTGGCGCAATTGGATTATTCGTTGCAATTATTGTCCAATCAATTATTAGTAGTCAAAAAGCAAAAAATAAAAAAGAAGAATTTATAAACAGTCAACTTTAAAAATGACTGTTTTTTTCTTCATTTTTTCTTATTATGCAATTAAAAAGGAATTAAGTGGGATAAAAAATAAATAAGGAGGTAAAAAATGCAAAAACTTAACCAAAAGCAATGTAATGAAATTAGCGGTGGATTTGCCATTTCAGCTTTAATTACTTCAATTATTGGTGCGATTCCAATCATTACTTCAGCAATTACTTCAACAGCTGGTTTAATTCGTTCATTAAGCGCACCAAAAGGCGAAATTAAAACCAAAGATTTTAATGCCAAATGAGAAGATGCTGATAATAAAACTGGATTGAACATCGGATTTCATTATTGCTTATAAACAACTCCTTTATTTAAAAGTTATTTTTTTAAATAAAAAACTAGGTTTTGAACAAAAACCTAGTGATTTATTATTAATTTTCTTGGTAAAAGAAATAATTTATTTTTTTGATTTTTCCAATATTTTGTTAAATCTTTCTACACGACCACGAGCTTTGACATCTGTACGGTTTCCGGTATAAAATGCATGACAATTAGAGCATACATCTAAAGTTACTTTTTCAGCAGTTGAACCAAAAATAAATGATGTATTGCATGAAGAACATGTAGCATGAATTTCACTATATTTCGGATGAATTTCTTTTTGCATCTTATGCTCCTTCCTTACGAATAAGTTTAAATTAACTAGCAATTATTTTATCATAAAAATACTTTATTTTATTCATTAATATTTTTTCATTTTCATTCAACAATTTCTGGCATATCATAACCAAATTCATGAATGTATTTATTATGTTCTTCAATCTTTTTATCCATTAAATCTAAAAAGTCTTGTGATTTATTTCCATGTAGTTTTGCAATTGCATCTTTGGCAATATGGAAACGATCCATTTGACTTAATTGTCTAATATCAAAACTAGTTGTAATATCACCATTTTCACGGTAACCATGAATAATTAAGTTGCGATTTGTTCTTGTGAAGAAAATATCACGAATTAATCCTTCAAAACCATGGAAAGCAAAAACTATTAATTTATCTTTAGTAAAGACCTTATCAAATTCTTCATCACTTAATCCACGTGGATCAATTTCAGGACTTCTTAGTTTTAATAAATCAACAACATTAACATATTTGATTTTTAATTTTGGAAAATGCTCATGAATAATTGAAATTGCAGCTAAAGTTTCTAAGTTTGGTTCAACACCTGAAGCAACAAAAACAATATCTGCTTCTTCATCTTTTTTCACGTTTGATGCTCAATCAATGACCTTGTAGCCTTTTTCAACTAATTCTTTTGCTTCTTTGATTGTATAAAATTGTTCTCTTGGTTGTTTTGAAGCAACAATTAAATTAATCACATTTCTTTCTTTCAATGATTTATCCATTACTGCTAATAATGTATTTGAGTCAGCTGGTAAATATTCACGAATTAATTCAGGACGTTTGTCAGCTAAATGTCCTAAAATTCCAGGATCTTGGTGGGTATAACCATTATGGTCTTGTTGAAATGCAGTTGAAGTTGCAATTACATTCAATGATGGATAATCTTTTCTTCAAGGCAATTCAAGTGATTTTTTTAATCATTTCATATGTTGTGTTAGCATTGAGTCAACAACTCTTAAAAATGATTCATATGATGCAAAGAATCCATGACGTCCTGTTAAAACATAACCTTCCAAAAATCCTTGCGCTTGATGTTCACTTAATTGTGAATCAATAATTCTTCCCACTGGTGAAACTCATTCATCATATTTATTTGAATATTTTTCTAATCATTGACGTTTTGTCACATCAAATAAACCAAATAAACGGTTAGATTTTGTTTCATCTGGTCCAAAAACTCTAAAATTATCTGGGTTTTTTAAAACTGTATCAGCCATGAATTTACTTAATTCAACCATGTCTTGACCTTTTATTTGACCTGGATATTTAATATCAATTGCAAATTTATCTCAATTTGATAATTGCAATGTTTTAGGATCAATACCACCATTTGCAATTGGGTTCATTGCCATTCTTTTATTGCCTTTTGGTGCTAAATTTCTAATTTCAGATATTACTTTACCATTTTCATCAAATAATTCTTCTGGTTTGTATGATCTTAATCATTTTTCTAATGCAGCAAGATGTTCAGTTTTAAAAGCACTAACTGGTAAAGGAACTTGGTGCGCTCTGAAACTACCTTCAATTGCATTGCCATCTCATTCTTTTGGACAAGTTCAACCTTTTGGTGTTTTAACAATTAAAACTGGTCATTGTGGTCTTAATGCTTCTTCGGCTTTTTTAGCTGCTGCTTCTTTTTTAATTTTTAGAATTTTTTCAATTGCTAAATCCATTAATTTAGCCATTTCTTGATGAATTTCTAAATTAGTTTTTTCTTCAGTTCATTCAAAAATAATTGGTTCTCAACCCATTCCCAAGAAATAATTTTTAATTTCTTCAATTGGTTTTCTTGCTAATAAAGTTGGGTTTGAAATTTTTCCACCATTTAAATGTAAAATCGGAAGTACAACACCATCATTAACTGGATTAATAAATGAGTTTGAAAATCATGATGCACATAAAGGTCCAGTTTCAGCCTCACCATCACCAACAACAGTTGCTGCAATTACACCAGGATTATCCAAAATTGCTCCCGTTGCGTGTGATAATGAATAACCTAATTCTCCACCTTCATGAATTGAACCTGGTGTTTCAGGGGCAGCATGGCTAGCTGTTCCACCAGGGAATGAAAATCTTTTACACATTTTTTGAATACCCTTAGTATCTTCAGAGATTTCAGGATAAATTTCTGAATATGAACCATCAAGGTATGAGTTTGAAATCATAACTTGACCACCATGTCCTGGTCCTTCAATATAAAACATGTTTAAATCATATTTGTTAATCACACGATTTAAATGTGCATAAATAAAGTTTTGTCCAGGAATTGTTCCTCAATGTCCAATTGGGTATAGTTTAATATCATCTTTTGTTAGTTTAGTTTTTAATAATGGATTATTACGTAGATAAATTTGCGCTACGCTTAAGTAGTTAGCTGCTCGAAATCATTTGTCAATTGACTCGAAATATTTAATTTCGTCAAATTTTGTTTTCATTTTTTCCCCTTTTTTTCAATAAATATAAAAAAATAGTAAATATATTTTACCTTAAATTTTAAACCTAAATTTGGATTTCAAACATAGATAAAATTAGTTTGTAAAATAATTTACTAAATTTCGAAATTTATAACCCAAGTTCCTCATCAGTTGGAATATTTAAATTTGATCCAACATAAGCAAAAATCTCTGGACTTTGTTTTAGATATTTTCCATCTAAGATTCTTTGAACTGATTCAATTGTCTGTGAAAGGGGTACATAAACACCAGGCGATTTTGTAAAATGTTCAGTCATGAAAAAGTTTTGGGTAAAGAAGTTTTCAAGTTGTAAAGCAATTTTAACTGTTTTCTTACTTTGCTCATCCAACTCATCAAAACCTAAAATCATAATAACATCTTCTAAGTCCTTGTAGGCTTTTAAAATTCTTTTTGTTTCCAATATTGCTTCAAAATGTTTTTTTCCAATAATTTTTTCATCAACTGAATTTGACGAACTAGCAAGTGGATCAAAAGCTGGAAAAATATTTTTTGCTGTTTGATTCCGTGATAAAACAAGATTTCCATCTAGATGATTAAATACCGCAACAGCTGATGGATCACTTAAATCATCCATTGGTAAAAATATTGTTTGGAAAGAAGTAATTGAACCATTTTGGTTACGAAACATACGATTCTCAATGTTTGCAACATCCGATTCAAGTGTTGATTGATATCCACCAACAGATGGTTTTTTTCCTAATGAAGCACTAACTTCATTTTCAGCTTGAACAAAACGATAGATATTGTCAATGAATAATAAGACATCTTCTTTTTCAAAATCTCTTAAATACTCAGCAGCTGTAATTCCTATTGGGACAATTGACATTCTAGCGCCTGGAGATTCATTCATTTTTGAAATATACATTGATGAATCTTTCATTAGGTTTGAAGATTCTAATTCATTGAATAACTCAATTGCTTCACGTGAACGTTCTCCTGAACCAATAAAAATATTTGAAGTTTTTTGATTTTCTTTATTAACATTGAAAATAATTTCTTTCATTAAAACAGTTTTCCCAACCCCGGCACCACCAAAAATACCTAATTTGTAACCTTTGATAATTGGGATAAAGAAATCAATTGCTTTAATTCCTGTTTCAATGATTTCTAATTTATTATCTAAATATCTTTCATTGTTAATGATTGAATTCATTTCAATATATTTTGGTTCAGTTTTTCGATCTTCTAGCAATGGTTTACCTTCAAATGAATAAATATTATTTTTTGAATTTTTACCAACTGGGACCATAAAACTTTGGTTTGTATTAATGACTTCATCATCAATATTAATTGGTTTTGATGAATAAATGATGATTGCACGAATTGTTTCTTCATCAAGAATTCTTTTAACTAATAAATATGTTTTGCCATTATTTGTTGTCAATAAATGATTCACTAAAGGCAATTTATTCTTTTCGAATTTTATTTCAACAATATCTGATCATAATTTTATAATTTTAGCCATTATTTATCACCTAATTTCATTGCAACTTTATGCAAGAAGTCTTGATCAAATTCAACAAATTCATGTTCATATTCAACATTTCAATTCAATCCTAAATAATTTGAGTATTGTTTTAGCGCATATGCAAAATAATCTTTTACTAATTTATCATCATAATTCGTTGAAGTTAAAATAATTTCATAAGTTTTTTTTGCATCAGGATTCATTTCAATTAAAGCATTAATAAATCTTAAAGCTTTTTGTTCATCATTAATTCCTTTTAAAATTGTTCAAGAAATTAATTTTGACATTAATAAAACAAATTTATTTGAATATAATGCATATCCTTTTTGAATAAACATCTTATCAATCATTTTACCTTTGTAAAGCAATTCAGCGGTTTCTTTGTTTAATTCATAGTCTAAGGCTGCTAATTTTAGATGTCTTTTATATTGTCTAAAAATTTTCCCAACTTCAGAAGCAACTTTAGACATAATTCGATTTTGAACCGAAGAGCCTGTTCTTGAAACTGATAAATTAATATTAATTGCAGGTAAAATTCCTTGTGAAAATAAATCTGCACTTGTTACAATTTGACCATCTGTGATCGAAATTACATTTGATGAAATTAATGAAGTTATATCACCATCAACTGTTTGTAAAATTGGCAGGGCTGTAATTGTTTTTTTATTCTTAAATGACCCCGCTCTTTCAAGTAATTGTGAGTGCGCAAAGAAAATATCACCTGGCATCGCTTCTTTTCCAACTGGTTTATCAGTTAAAAGCGCAATTTCCCGAATGATGTTTGCATGTTTTGTTAGATCATCAAAAATAATCACAACATCATCATCAAAAACAAGATTTTCTGCGTGTGCCATTCCGACATATGGAGCTAAATATTGTTCATAAGGACTAGTTGCAGGCGCATCAATAATAATTGTATTTTTTAAAGCATCATTTTCTTTTAAAATGTTATAAAGTTTTGAAATACTTTCTTTTTTTTGCCCAATTGCAACATAAATGCATTTTGTATTTGTTTTTGCTTGATTAAGAATAACATTAATTGCAATATGAGTTTTTCCAGTTTGACGGTCGCCAATAATTAATTCCCGTTGACCTTTACCAATTGGAACTAATAAATCAATTAAAGTAAAACCGGTATAAAGTTGCTCATTTAAAGTTTTAACATCCATTAGTTGATGTGCTAATTTAAAAACAGCGCCTTCTTTGTCACCTTCTTTTTTTTCAACTTGTTTTTTATGTGGTAGAACAACATTGCCAAAAATATCAATTACTTTACCAAAATGCTCCGTTGAACTAAAAACATTACTACTTTTAGTTGGAATAATTGTGTCATTAATTTTTAGTTGTTTGTTTTCGTTATTTGCTAATAAAAAGGCTCTATCATTTGTTGCATTAATTAAGATTAAATTGATACTATGATCTCTTTCGCAAACAAAATGCATCCCTTGTTCATAACTAAATTCTCCCGAAACTTCAACAATATAATCAAAAATTGAAACAACTTTGGGATGATTGTTTTTATTATTTTTTATCATATTTTCCATAATTTTGTATCCTTAGTTATTAAAGTAATCCTTTTTAATATATATTTTCAGACAATTTGAAGTTTCTGAAAAATATAAAATTAAATTTGGCAAAAATTCAACATAAGATTTTTTTTCAATTAATTTTTTAATTTCTTCATTAAAAAAAATTTCAAATTTATTTTCTAATTTGCTTTCTTCTTGGTTTTCTAGAATAAAAGGAATTTTTTTATCAAATGAAAATTTTGGATTAAGTTCAAAATCAACAATCAAGTTGTTAAAAATGATTTGCTTAGATTCAGCAATTAAAAAATTAATTTTATTTAAAAATTCAATTACTTCTTTGTCATCTTTTTTTAAAAAAGTTTTCAATAATGTTGTTGATACTAATTTATCAAAATCAATTATTTTCATCTTATTTTCAAGAGCTTTTTTTTCTAATCAAAATAAGATTTTTTCTTTGTTTTGTTCAAGAATCATTCATGATTTTTTTGCCATTGTACTCCTTTGCTTTGACAAAACAAATGTCTTATTATCATTCAAATATTCAAATGATGAAATAATTATATATTAAAAATTTTTATATTCATGTAATTAAAAAACATCTAAAATTAAATTCAAAATAAAAAAATAGTTCAAACTTTTTTTTACAAGTTGAACTTATTTTTTTAGATTCTTAAATTACAATTATTTCTCAATTGCATATACAGATGCAAATTTACGGTTAATTCTGTTTTCAAATTTAACAATTCCATCAATTAAAGCATATAAAGTGTCATCTTTGCCGCGACCAACATTATTTCCAGGAAAAATTTTTGTTCCTCTTTGTCTATAAATAATGCTTCCAGCTGTGACAAATTGACCATGTGTTGCTTTGACACCTAATCTTCTTCCCGCCGAGTCTCGACTATTTGACGTTGTTCCACCAGATTTCGTGTGTGCCATAGTTATTTCTCCTTAATTTCTGTAATTTGTACTTTGGTATAAGGTTGACGGTGTCCTAATTTTCTTTTGTGTGTTGATTTTGCATTATGTCTATAAACAACAATTTTTTTTGCTTTACCTTGTTTTTCAATTGTTCCTAAAACAGAAGCTTTTTCTAAATAAGGTGTACCAATTTTTGATTCAATTGCTAAAACTTTATCAAATGAAATAACGTCGCCTTTATTGCCATCGATTTTTTCAATGTAGATTACATCACCTTTTTTAACAATTAATTGTTTTCCACCTGTTTCAATAATTGCAAACATTTAAACTCCTTATATTTTGTCACATCTTTAAGGTACTTTTTTAAAAAGTTTTAAACCTTTTTAGAATGGTTACTCTATAAGTAACGTTACAATTATACCAAAATTATTTTAATTTAAAAATATTAAAAACAAGGACATGAAATCCTTGTTTAAATCTTTGAAATTTATTCTAAATTTGTATCATCATCATTGCTATCTTCTTGGTATAAATCAACATTTTCTTCATCTTCAAGTAATGTTTCTTCTTCTTTTTGTTCTTCAGCAAATTCCTCAGTTAAAGCATCCAAATCAATTTCATTTTCTTCAGGATTTTCTTTATTTTCATCTTCTTCTTTGTAATCCGAATCTAAAAATGCATTGAAGTATTTAATTGATGGTTTAATATCATATTTTGAATGTTCTTCAAAATCATTGATTGCTGTTCCTGAAGGAATTTTTTTCCCAACAATAATATTTTCTTTCAATCCTGTTAAATGGTCAGTTCTTGATGAAATTGCTGAGTTAACAAGAATTTTTGATGTTTCTTGGTATGAAGCAGCAGCTAAGAATGAATCTGATAGAAGCGGAACTTGTTTTGCTCCCTTAATTACGACATTACCATATGCTGGTTTTTTATTTTTGGTTAATAATAAAGCATTTTCTTCTTGGTAATCAAAAATATCAACAATTGCTCCGGCAAAGAATTTTGAATCGCCTGGTTCACTAATGATAATTTTTGACATCATTTGGCGAATGATAATTTCAATATATTTATCACTAATTGCAATCCCTTGGATCCGATAAATTCTTTGAATTTCTTTTAGTAAATAATTTTGGACAGTAATCACATCCGTTAAGGCAAGTAATTCTTTTAGAATAATTGGACCCTCTGAAAGTTTTTGTCCAATGCGTACTTCATCACCGACTGCAACTCTAAGTTTTTTATTTGTATTCACTAAAACATGTTTTACCATTGTTTGATCACTAGCATTTGTTGTCTCAATTGAAACAAGATACTCATTTTCAATTTTTTTACTTTTTTCAATATCAATGATTTTACCTTGATAAGGTGAAATTGTTGCTGGTCTTCCTCATGGTTGATCATGGGCATCAATCAATTCAATTAAACGTGTAAAACCACCAGTAATATCTTCAACCCCTGCAACACCACCGGTGTGGAAAGTACGCATTGTTAATTGGGTTCCGGGTTCCCCAATTGATTGGGCAGCAATAATACCAACTGCTTCACCAATGTTAACAATTCGATTTGTTGCTAAGTCTTTTCCAAAGCACACTTTACATACACCATTTCTTGTGTTGCAGCCTAAAATTGAACGAATTTCAACTTCAGTAATTCCTGCCTCAATGATTTTTTGCGCTAATTTATTAGTAAATAAAACATTTCTTTCACAAATTAGATTATTGTTTTTATCATAAATTGGTTTGTTTGAAAAACGTCCAACAATTCTTTCTTTTAGTGGCACAATGATTTGTTTGGTTTTTGTATCAACAATATTTCTTGCTAAATATCCATATTCTGAACCACAATCCGCTTGACGCACAACAATATTTTGCGCAACATCGACTAAACGTCTTGTTAAATAACCTGACTTCGCAGTGTTAAGTGCAGTATCAGTTAGTCCTTTTCTTGCTCCATGTGTTGATGAATAAAATTCAAATGCAGTTAATCCTTCAATAAATGATGATTTAACTGGTACTTCAACGGTTGAACGAACAACACGATCATTTTTCGCATCAGCTTTAGTTGTTTTGGTGTTGTTTGCCATCAGACCCCGCATTCCTGCAAGTTGAACATAGTTTGAAATATTTCCTCTGGCTCCGGAATTAATCATTGTAATTACCGGGTTTTTTGGATTATTTTTGATAATTGTTTGTAGTTCTTGCTGAATTTTATCTTTGATTTCAGCTCATTTTTTAATTGTTAATGAATAACGATCATCATCAGTAATAAACCCTAAATTATAATGTTGTTTTAATTCATTGATATAAGCATCACCTTCAGCAATATATTCTTTCTTTCTATCTGTTTCTAAAATATCAGAAAAAGAAATTGAGATTCCTGAAGTTGTTGAATAATCAAAACCTAATTGTTTAATATCATCAAGAATCGAAGCAACAATGTTTGTATAACTAAATCACACATTATCAAGAATTCTTGCTTTTTCTTTAATTGAAATTGGAATATTTGTTTGATCGGCATAACGCTCTTGATTTTCTTGATCAATTTTTTGCTTTTCTTTTAAAACAAACTCTGTCAATAAATCAGCATGATCTTTTTCTAAAAAACTTCCTTTATAAGTCTTGATTTTTAAAAATTCTAAAACAATGTCTGATTCATTTAATTCATTAATCTTATCAATCACACTTGCGACATCCGCAACGCTAATTGTTGCAACATAGTTATCAAACATATAACGAATAATTTTAGCAATGTTTTTTTTGTTAAAAGCTTCTTCAATTGGAAGACTTTTAATATAGTTTGGAATATGTGTTCCAGCTTCAACAACATAAGTTTTCTTAAATTCATTTTTGTATTCTTCAAGGTTAACTGCTTTTGTAACTTTGTTATCAAAAATAAATGGAAAATTTTTTGGAAAAACATTATTGAAAATAAATTTACCAACGGTTGAAATTACATACAATTTTTTATTAATTTCAAAACCATTAAATAATTTTAGGTTTTTAACTTCCTCAGCTGGAAGCGCAACTCTTGCATGTAAAGAAACTTTTTTAGCTTCTAAACTTCGAATCATATGGTCATAATTATCAAAAACACGACCTTCACCCAAAGCATCTTTTTCTTCAATTGTTAAATAATATAACCCTAAAACCATGTCTTGTGATGGATTAATAATTGGTTCACCATCTTTTGGTCCTAAGATGTTTTTATTCGCCAACATCAATTCACGACTTTCAAGCAAGGCTTGTTCAGAAATTGGGACGTGAACAGCCATTTGGTCCCCATCAAAGTCAGCATTAAATGGAGTACATACTAAAGGATGTAATCTAATTGCTTTCCCTCTTACTAAAACAGGTTCAAAAGCTTGAATTGATAAACGGTGTAGCGTTGGGGCACGGTTTAAAAGTACAAGTCTTCCTTTGATTGCTTCTGCAACATGTGGTCAAATAATTGGATTTTGATCCTCAATAATTTTTTTAGCATTTTTAACGGTTGTTGCAACTTGTTGGTCAATTAAACGCGCGATGATTCATGGTTCAAATAATTTTGCTGCCATTTCCCGCGGAATACCACATTGGTGCATTTTTAGATTTGGTCCCACAACAATAACTGAACGTCCTGAATAATCAACACGTTTCCCTAAAAGATTTTGTCTAAAACGACCTTTTTTACCAGTTAAAGAATCTGAAATCGATTTGAATGGTCGGTTATCTTTTGATAAAACAGGATTTGGTGTTCTTCTTTGATTATCAATTAAAGCATCAACTGCTTCTTGAATCATTCTTAATTCATTTTGAATAACTAAAATTGGCGCGTCTTTTTCTTGTCATTGTTGTAGCCGGTTGTTCCGAATAATTACCCGACGGTATAACTCATTAATATCTGAAGTTGAATGTCTTCCGCCATCTAATTGAATTAGCGGACGTAAATCAGCTGGAATGACAGGCAAATTATAAATTAACATGTTGGTTGGTGATTGTTTTGATTCAATGAAAGCATTGATCACTTGCAATCTCTTGTATAGTTTTTCGCGTGTTTGTCTTGTTGTTGTTGCAAATTTATCAGGATTTTTTGATTCTTGTAAATTTAATTGTTTAATTTGCTCAGTAACAAGGTTTTTTTCCGCAGCTAAATCTAAGTTTTTTAATAAGTATTCAATTGCTTTTGCCCCAGTCATAATTCTGGCATCTGAGTAATATTCAATTACTTCATTTAATTCATAAAAATCAATTCCATATTCTTGACCAATTTTTGAAGTTGCTTTTTCAACTAATTGCTCAATTGTTTCACTAATATCTTCATAAGCTTCTTGATCTTCGGGATTATTTGGATCAAAACGGGTTAATAACTCATCAAGTGCTTCTTTATAAATAACGGCCGCATCATTGATTTCAATAATTAAATTTTTAGGCAATGATTTCAATCCGCCATCTTCAACAACAATATGGTTTTTGTAATAAATTAGATTTTCTAATTCTTCTCTTCGAACAACTTCATGAATATTTTCACTTGAAATTCTTAATCCAAGTAATTTATAAAGAATTGAATGGTCAACTTTGAAATATCAAAAATGTACCACAGGACTGTTTAATTTAATATGTCCCATATGATTTCTACGGGCAATTTTTGGAAGAATTTGCACTTTTTCTTGTTTACATAATTCTGTTCTTGTGCAATATGAACCTTCATTAATTTTTTTATATTTGTAGCCACAAACTGGACAACGATAGTCAATCATTGGACCAAAAATAATTTCGTCAAATAAACCGCCCTTTTCAGGTTTATATGATTTATAGTTGATTGTTTCAGGTTTTGTTACTTCTCCATGTGATCATTCTTCAACATCTTGAGGAGTTGCTAAAGATAAAGAAATTTTAGCGATTTTTGACTCATCAAATAAATTATATTTTAAACTGTCTTTCATTATTATTCAGCTCCTCCATCTCAATCTTGTTGATATTTTGTATCAACTCTTTCACTATCAATATTTTCGTCCACACTATCATCAAAAGCTTCCATTTTAATTCCAAGTCCGCGTAATTCGTGCACTAGAACATTGAATGATTCAGGCATCCCTGGTTTTGGTAATTTGGTTTTTCTTGCTAATGAATTATATAGTTGGTTACGTCCATTAATATTATCTGATTTGTATGTTAAAAATTCTTGTAGTAGATTTGATGCCCCATATGATTCAATTGCTCATGTTTCCATTTCCCCAAATCTTTGTCCCCCATTTTGTGATTTACCACCTAGAGGTTGTTGGGTAATTAATGAATATGGACCCACTGAACGGGCATGCATTTTGTCATCAACCATATGGTAAAGTTTTAAATAATACATAATTCCAACTGAAATTGGTTGATCAAATGGTTCACCTGTGGCACCATCATAAACTGTTAATTTTCCTGATGAATCAATGTTTGCTTCTTCAAGAATTTCTTTAATTTGGTTATGTGTTATCCCATCAAAAATTGGGGTGACAAATTTTGTATTTAATTTTTTAGCTGCTAATCCTAAGTGCAACTCTAAAACTTGACCTATATTCATCCGTGAAGGAACCCCTTGTGGGTTTAGAACAATATCTAGCGGCGTTCCATCTTCCAAATATGGCATTTCTTCAACTGGCAACACGATTGAAACAACACCTTTGTTTCCATGACGTCCTGCCATTTTGTCACCAACTTTAATTTTTCTTTTTTGCGCAATTGAAACCTTAACGATTTGTTCAATGCCATCTTCTAAGGTATCACCTAATTTGCGGCTTAGAATATCCACAGCAACAACCGTTCCATTATGACCGTGTTTTACTTTTAGCGATGTGTCTTTTCTTGAAGTTGTTTTTTGACCAAAAATTGCAGCCATAAGTTTTTCTTCAGGAGTTGGGTTTTCTTCGCCTTTTGGTGAAGTTCTTCCAACCAAAATATCTCCGGCTGAAACTTCAGAACCAACTCTTACAATTCCATTTTCATCCAAATAACGTTTTGAGTAGTTTGAAACATTTGGAATATCAGCAGTTAAAATATCTTCACCTGCTTTTGAGTGTCTAAATTGAATTGTTTGTTCTTCAATATGAATTGATGTATAAACATCGTCTTTTACTAATCTTTCAGATAAGACAACAGCATCTTCATAATTAAATCCATGTCAAGTAGTAAATCCAACTAAAACATTTTTCCCAAGTGCCATCTCACCATTTTTCATTGATGGTCCATCAACTAATAAATCACCAACTCTAACTTCTTGACCTAATTTAACAAGCGGAACTTGATGAATTAAGGTTCCTTGATTTGAACGTTCAAATGTTCTTAAATAATAAGTATCAATTTTACTTGAACCTTCTCTTTGGATTTTAATAATATTTGCATCGACATAAGTTACAATTCCATCATATTTCGCAATGATATTTGTTGATGAGAATTTCGCAATATCAGCTTCAACACCAGTTGCAACTAAAGGCGCTTCTGGGAATAAAACAGGGACTGCTTGACGTTGCATGTTTGAACCCATCAATGCCCGGTTAGCATCATCGTTTTCTAAAAAAGGAATTGCTGAAGCAGCAATTGAAGTCATTTGCCGGTTTGAAACCCCAACAAAATCAACTTCAGAAGCAGGTACTTCCAAATATTCATTATCACGCCGCACAATTACTAAGTCATCAACAATTTCATCATTTTCAATGTTCACTGTTGATTGCGCAAATGCATATCCAGCTTCTTCAATTGCTGTTAAATAATGTGGTTGTGAAAAATCAACTTTTTTATTTTTAACTCTGAAATATGGTGATTTAATAAAACCATATTTATCAATATCAGCAAATGAAGCTAAGTTAAGAATAAGTCCGATATTTGGTCCTTCTGGAGTTTCAATTGGGCAAATTCTTCCATAATGCGTTGGGTGTACATCCCGAACCTCAAATTGGGCAGTGTCCCGGTTTAAACCCCCTGGACCTAATGAAGTTACACGCCGTTTATTTGAAATTTCAGCCAAAGGATTACATTGATCCATAAATTGCGACAATTTTGATGTATTAAAGAATGATTTAAATTGGTTAAAAATTGGTTTGTTATTTGTCACATTTTTTGGGGTAATTTTTGCAGTTTCTTTCGTTGAGATTCTTTCGCGGGTATTTTTTTCTAATTTAATCAATCCAATCCGGAATTGATTTTGTAATAATTCACCAATTGTAACAATTCTTTTATTTACTAATGAATCTGGATCATCATCAACACCAATGTTTGATAACAAATTAAAATAGTAAGAAATTGTTGCAATGATATCAGGAATTAATAAAAAGTTTTCATCTGAGTTTGGATCATTACCTAAAACCTGAATTTTGTTTGTATCATGTAACATATCATTTTCAGTTGGATAAACAAAAACTCTTGGAACTGATAATCTTTGACCTAATTTTTCATTACCCTTAATGTCTAATTGTGTTCCATACATTGATGGTGAAGCATCAGGTAATTTTCAAAGTGGTAAAATTCCTAAACGAAATTCCTCAGCAATTTTTCTTGCAATTTCTCAATTAACTAATAAACCTTTTTGATATTTAATTTTACCATTTTGATCCAAAATATCTTCAGCAAGATAAGTATTTACTAATCTTTCACCAATATTTAATTTTCGATTTAGGGTAAAACGACCAGTTTCAGTTAAACTATATCTTTTTTCATTGAATAAAGTCAACGGAATTAAATTACGTGCTGATTCGGCTGTCATTCGATCGCCACGCCGAATTAAGCGATAAATTGTTTCTTGGGAATCTTTCGTAATTTCTTCATCAGTTACACCAATTGTTTTATCTTTTTTTAGCGTTTCATTTAATTCAGGGATTTCACCAAACATTTTTTTAATTGCTTTTTCAGAAAAACCTAAAGCTTTTAAAAATGTTGTTAATAAAAATGATTTGTTTTTGTCAATATGAACTTTAATTGTATCAGGGTTAGATGAGGTTGTTTTATGATAAATTTCTAATCATGAACCAACTTGCGGAATAATTTCAACTTTATTAAACAAGTCGTTTGCTTGTTTATTTCTAACGTTAACACCAAAATAAGCGCCAGTTGAACGAATTAATTGTGAAGCAATAACTTTTTCTGAACCATTGATAATAAATGATCCCCCATAAGTCATAATTGGAATTTCAGCAAAAACAACTTCAGCTGAAACAACTTCACCCGTTTCATCATTAATTTGTTTTAAGCGGGCTTTTAATTTTCCATAATATGAAGAACCTTTTTGCTTTGCTTCCTTAATTGCCTCAAATTCAGTTTTGTTTGGATATTCAAAAGTTGCCGAATTTTCAATATATTCAATTTTAACTTTACCATGTGCTTCAATTGGATATATATTTCTTAATTCTTCTTCCACACCTTTAGTTAAAAAATACTCAACTGAGTCTCTTTGCATTTTTAAAAAATCAGGTGTTTCGAATTTTTTGGGACTGATTGAATAATCTCTTCGTTCTGTAATTGGGCCAAATTTTCTTAAAACATATTGTGATTTATTACTCATATCTAACCTCTATAAATTTATATTTGATTGTGTTTATTAAGAACAATATCTGTCTTATAATGCATATATGTATATGCGTGCGTATATATATAATAAAAAATACAAAAACGGCTTTGCAAGCTCGTTTTTTAATTGTAAATAAATTAATCTAAAACAACTTCAGCATTAACTTCTGCTAATTTAGCTTTTAGTTCTTCTGCTTCTTCTTTTTTAACATTTTCTTTCAATAAAGCAGGTGCTGATTCAACTAGTTTTTTTGCATCCATTAAGCCTAAACCTAATAAATCTTTAACAACTTTAATAACAGCTAGTTTGTTTCCACCGTCTGATTTTAAAGTTACATTAAATGTTGATTTTTCTTCAACAGCTTCAGCTGCAGCTGGAGCAGCTGCTGCAACAACAGCAGTCGGATCAATTCCAAATTCTTCTTTTAATCCTTCTACTAAATCCATAACTTCTTTAATGTTCATTTCCTTTAGTGCTGAAACGAATTCTTCTTTTGTTAATTTTGCCATAATTTTTTCTCCTTAAAAAATTTAATTATTCCGATACTTTTCCTTGTTTAATTAACTCATTTAAACCAATTGCAAGATTTTTAATTGGTGCCAATAATGAGTTTCCAAGAATCATAAGTGATTCTTCGTATGAAGGAAGTTTTGATATTTCTAATAAATTTTTTGCATCAACAACTTTGTTTTCATAAATTCCAGCGACTAATTCTAATGCAGGAAATTCTTTTTGAAATTTAACTAAAGATTTCAATGAAGTTAAATCGTCTTGTTTTGCAAAAACAAAGATATTTTGACCAACTAAGAAATCATTTAAAGATTTTAATTCAGTTGATAAAAGTGCTTGTTTAACTAAACGGTTTTTATACACTTTTAATAAAACACCATGTTTAGCTAATTCTCTACGAATCAATTGTAATGCTGTTACATCTAATGTTTTATATGAAGCAACATATAAAGCTTTTGATTCATTTAGGTTTTTTGTAATTTCATCAACTACTAAAACTTTAGCATCTCTTAATGCACTCATTTTTCCTCCTTGTATTATTTAATTTGCAATAACAAAAACATTTACATACTCGGTAACATGATTAAGCTTTTTTGCCGTTACTGTCTTCATATATTGCGACTACTATTGTAACATATTTTTTAAATATAATTCTAAATATATTTAAGATTATAAAAAATTATCAAACTATAAATAAAAAACAAAATAACCACAAACTAAATTTTATGATTAATTGTTTTAAAAATTTGATTTTTAATTTGAATTATTTTTCTTCAAATCAGAAGCAGTTAAATGATTTATATTTTCAAACTTAAATTCTTGTGGAACTTTATCTAAACCACTTTGGAATAAATTAGTTGTAATTCCTTTATCTTTGTATAGTTTTTCAAGTTCCTGTCTATAAGAATTTTTTTGATCTTTTCCGCCACCATAAATTAAATCATATTGTGGTAATTTGTATTCAGATCCATATAAACCTTCATAATCAAAACCTTCAGATCTAAATGCAACTGATAGACCAACTCTTGCATTTGTATTTGTTGCATAATAAACTGCAACTAATTCATTATTTTGATTTCTTATTGATGAACCTGAAGCTCCTCCAATTGGTGCTCAACGACGTGGCATATATCCAAGTCCCATATTTGCATATTTTTTACCATTTAAGACATAAAAATCTTTTCCAGTTTTAGGAGATGCAATAAATGTATCTAAAACTCCTGGCATATTTTTGAATGAACGATAACCAACATTATAAGACAAGAAATTACCACGTTTGTATCTTTCTTTTTCTTTATCAGATACAATTGATCCTTCTCCACCTACAACATCTTTATCATAATATTCATATTCTGTATTTGTTCACAAACTAAAATTATGTTCTGCAACTTTTCTTTGGTCATCATCAACATATTGTTTTAGATAGAAATCACCCTTTGATGAAGGTCAGCCAACAGCATAAAGTGAATCAATATTAGAGATATCTCCTTTAAGAGGATAATTTATTTTGTTGTATTCTTTTAAATATGAATTTTTTCTAAATTTAATATGTTGATCTTTATCGGTTGCATAATTGTTTGTAATTTCTTTTGCCAGTATTTCTGCAAAATTATTTTCATTATTTGTTTCATTACTAATGAATTTATTTATAACACTATTGTTATTTGAAAAAGCAGAAAATTTTGAAGCACTTAGAATGCTAAAATCGACTTCAAGAACTGCAAAATCCGCAAATGAACCTAAATCACTATATTTTTTCTTTAATTCAGACGATAAATAATCTGAAGCTTTTTTAGTTAAAAAATCAGTTCCGTCAAATATTTTTTTAATTGAACCAAAACTATCTGAAAATCCAAAAGTTGTAATGTTATCATCTAAATTTGATAATCTTAATTGTGAACCAACTTTTAGATCATTATTAATTTTTGAAATTGAGAATGATAATAAGTTTTTTGTTAATGCCCTAGCTACATGGGAATTAGTTCCAAAATATCATTTAGTTGGGTATTTTCCATTTTTTTCAATTTGATAATCAAGAATTCACATTGTTCCATTTTCAGGAAGAATTGATGTTTTATCAGTTTTATTTTTTTCAGCTTTTTCTTTGAATTCTTTAATTTTATTTTCTAAATATTCAATATATTTTTTTTGATCTAGCTTTTTATAATATTCAATTTTTTCATCATATTTTTTTAATGCTTCATCTTTTTCTTTTATTTTTAATTCCCTTGAATCAGGTGAAATTTTTTCAATTGCCTCATTAAATTCTTTTTCTAAAAGCTTTTTATCTTTTTCTAATTTCTCAATTTTTTCTGTTTTTAATTTTTCAAATTCCCCTTGATTTTTTTGTAAATAATCAATATCAAAATTATTTTGATCAATTTCTTTTTGATAATCATTTATATTATTTAGACGGATAGAATATGTTTGTTTAGCAATTTTTAAATAATCTTCGTTGACAATTTTTCTTGCTAGACCAATTGTTTTATAAATATCATGTTTTCCCAATGAATCAACTCATGATGATTGTTTTCCAATTTCTTCACCTTCAAGAATATCTAGACCATCAAATGTCCCATCCTCTTTATATGAAGGTAATGTAAATCCTTTATATGCAGAATTTTCAAAAGAATCTTGTCCAATTTCAGATGCTTTTTGATTAAATTTATTAATTTCTTTTTCTTTTGCTTTAAGTGTTTTTCTTAAATCATCTCACTTATTTACACCTGCTGCGAATGCTAAATATTTTTTTAGTCCATCCAAATATTCATTGTTATCTGCTTCAAAACGCTTCTCTTGATTTAAATTTATATATTTTGAGATTTCATCATTACTTTTTTGAGTTGAGATTTTATTATTTGGTTTGTTTCCATTTGCATCTTCGTTATTAAATGACTTATTCAAACCAGAAAGATTATAAATTTTGTTATCTCTTTTACCAGTTGCTTTGTTAATGAATACAACATTAATCTTAGCTTCACCAGTTTGGTTGGCATTATCTTTTAAAGTAATTCCTTGCACTTTAAAATGAATTTTTTTATCTAGTTCATTATTTTTTACTTTGATTTTTAAAATGCTTGGATTTAGTTGAATTTGTGATGGGAAAATATTTTCTTTTTTATTTCCGCCTGAAAAACTTTGGAAACTCAAATCAAAAACATCATCTAAATTTGAATTTAACTTAAGGTTATTTACATCTTTTTCAAAATCTGAATCAGAATATTTTAAATTTGGATCAATCTTAAAACCTTCATTATTTGAATTAGCATCTTTATTTTCAGTTTCTTCTTCTTGTTTATTCTTATTTGGATTAGTACAAGAAATTAAAGCAAAAATTGGTGATGAAATCAAAGACATTCCCAATAAAGAAAATAGAATCTTTTTTGATTTCTTATTTATTTTTGTTGTCATACATATCTCACTTTGCAAATATAATAAATTTAATTAGTTATATGATATATCTTCTGTTCCATCATGTTCAGATACATCATATAGGTTTTCAAGTTGACTTCTTAATTGATGTGCATTTCTAGGGACTTGAATTTTTGTTATTTTTGATAAACTAGTTAGTACATTTAAATTTGATAATCCAGAATCTGTTAACGAGTTGCTATCACTAAATCTAATAGCCTGAGTTGTAATTCCATTTGAAAATTTAATCTCAGTTCTTGGTGGTTCTGGTTCATTTAATGCCATAACTTTATCTAATTGACCTTGATCTAAATCAGTTGTTTTAAGTTCAAAATAAGACTTATCATTATAGAATTTAAGATTTTTTAATTTTCTTGGTTTATTGTTTCCATTTCTTATATCATGAAAAATTAATCCTTTTAATGACTTCATTGATGGAGCTCTTGAAAAATCAAGTCTTGTTGGATAACTATTATCTCCTTCATTATTATCAGGATTCAATCCAGGTCCAAAATCGCCTTGAAAAATACCTTCATTATTTCTTACATAATAAGCCATTCTTAAGCCTAAATTAATTCTTTCAAATTTCTTTTCTAAACTTGTTTCTTGAGATTTAATGTCAGATTCTTCGAATGCTAAAGTGTTAAAAACAATTCTTGAGACTGTTTTTTGTCTACGTTCTCAATTAACATTATAATCAATTGTATTTACCCATCTTACACCTTTTATTGCTCATGGATTAATTGACCAACCTTCTATTAATGGATTTCCTTCCGTAAATAAAGATAATTCCTTAATATCCTTATTTTCTAATTCAATAAGTGATGCTGTATTTGTTGCTTTTGAACTAAAAAATAATTCTAGATGTGGTAAATCATTTGGTAAGGCACGGATAATTTCTCTGAATTTTTGTTGCGGATCTTTCTCACCCATATTTTTAATACGATAAGATGTAATTTTGATATTTTTATTTTTTAGATCTTCAATTAATTTTTTAGTTTTTTCATAACCTAAAGAATTGTTTGCATCAATTTCAACAGCAATTCCTTTAATTTCTTTACCATCTTTATCTTTTTCAGCTTTAGTCAATTCAAAAATTTTAATATCATCATCCTGTCCAACATTAAATTCTTTGAATTGAGCATCAGTTGTAACTTCTCTTTTTGTTCATCCAGGGTATTCACCATTACTAATTTCAGCTGGTGTTCTCCCGTAATAACTATCATATGAAAAGACCCTTTTTTCACGATTATCTCTTTGAAGTCTTGAAGTTACAGTATTAAACCCAGGAGCTGGATCATATGAATATGAATCAAGTTCACCATTTTCATTAATATAAACATTATCTGCAGTTGCTGTGTAACCTTCTTTTAAGAATTTTTCAGCACTTCCGCTTAGTTTAGTAAATTTTGAATAATCCAAATTTTTAATTAATCATGCATATTTATGTGTTGGACTAGGAAATGTTTTTCCTTTTCTATATTCATCTGCTGCTTCTTTTTTTAAAAAATTAACAACATTATTACTGTCAAGCAACTTTCTAAACCTATCTAACATTTTTTGTCAAACATGAGAATTTTGTCTTGTAAAATCTTCAAGTTTAAATTCTTCACTATCAACTTCTGGAAGTGAATTTAAAAATTTATCTGCATATGTTTTTAATCCACTTGAACTATTTTCAACTAAATTTTTAGCTACTGCATCTTTTAATTTTTTAGTTACTTCGACATTTGTAATTTTCCCAACAATTTGAGCTATATATGGATCCTTGTTTGTAATACCAGCTGCAATATCTTCTTTATTTAAAACTCTTCCAGGTGCTACTTCAGCCTCAACAATTACATTTACACCATGAATATTAACTGTGATTCTTTCTATTTTTTTTGGTTGCTCAATTGGTTTTGGGATGGGTTGTGGAGGTACTGGGACTGGAGTTGGTTCTGGTTTAGCTACTTCAATTGGTTGGATTTCTTTTTCATTTTTCTCAATGACTACAGGTGCTTTTGCTTCGACTAAATTACGATCAGTATGTGAAATTGTTGCATCCTTAATATCAGCGTTTGAACTATTAAAAATTTCAGGATCATTTGAACCATAATTTTTATAATTTACACCTAAATTATTTTTATTATTATATGAAAATAAGAAAATTCCAAGTCCAGCTGATGCTAAAAGACTTGAACCCAGTGATAAAGCAATTATTTTATTTTTTTTATTTTTAAATATTTTTTTCATAATTAACTACCTTTTTGAGATTATAAACTAAATATTTTAATTAGAAATTATAACAAAATTTTAACATTTAACTTTTTTTATAATTTTATACTTATTTTTTTAAAAAAAATAAAATAAAGATTTTAGGAAACAAAAATCAATTTATTTTTTAATCATTAGATAATGTAATTTTATATATTTAAATTTTAAAAAAATCATAGCATACAGTTGCTATGATTGGCATGTGATATTAAAAGAAATTAAGATTGTCTATTCAATATCTTTTAAAGTAAGAATATTTCCAAACTTATATTCTTCAAATCCTTTTTCTAATCCATTTTTAAATAAATTTGTTTTTAAATCTGGATATAAATTTTTTAAGGCATCACGATATGAATTTTTTTGATCTTTACCACCACCATAAATTAAATCATATTGTGGCAAGTTATATTTCCCATATAGTCCTTGATAATCAAATCCTTCCGATCTAAAAGCAGCAGATAATCCAGCTCGTGCACCATTATTAGTTGAATAATAAATTGAAACTAATTCATTATCTTGGTTTCTTATTGAAGAACCTGAAGCTCCTGCTATTGGAGCATAATAACGCGGTACATATCCAAGGGTCATATTGATATATTTTTTACCATTTAATTCATAAAATCCATCACCAAATTTTGGTGCTGCAATAAATGTATCAACAATGCCTGGTTTATTAATAAAACTTCGATAACCAACATTGTATGATAAGAAATTTCCTTGATCAATCTTATTATTTAAATCGAATTCTTGTTTTTGAATTTCTTTATTGTAATAAGAAAAATCAGTATTAAATCAAAGGCTAAGGCTTTGTCTTGCTCATTCAATATCAAAACCTTGAGCTTTTTTATCTAGATAAAAATCTCCTGTGCTACGTGGTCAACCAACAGCATATAAATATTCAAGATCACTCGGATTATTGCCTTGAAGTGGATAATCAATATTTTTATAATCTTTTAGGTATGAATTCTTTCGAAATTTAATATGTTTATTTGTTTGGTTTGCATAATCATTAGTTATCTCTTTTGCAAGATTTTGTGCAAAATTCTTTTGATCATATTCTTCATATTTTGCTGTTACATCTTTTTGATTTGAAGACGCATACAATTTTTTTATTTGTGAAAAATCGACTTCAAAAACAGCAAAATCTGCAAATGCTTCATAATCTTGAAATTTTTTCTTTTGTTCAGGAATTAAAAATTCAAATGGTTTTTTATTTAAATATCCAATTCCATCAAAAACCTTTTTGATTGCTTTTTTATCATTGAAATAAAATGTTGTAATCTTCTCATCAAGTCTTGATAAATTTAGTGTTTGTCCAATCTCTAAATTATTGTTGATTTTAGTAATCGAAAAAGAAGTTAAATTATCTACAAGTGCTCTTGCCACATGTGAATTTGTTCCAAAATATCATTTTGTTGGATAACCATTATCACTAAGTTGGTAATCCAAAATCCACATTGTGCCATTTTCGCTGATCGAATGTATATTTTCTTTTGTCATTTTCTCAAATTCAACAATTTTTTTTCTTAAAATTTCTTTTTCAACATCTAAAGTTAATTTTTTAAAATATTGAATCTTGTCGTTTATTGCTTTTAAATTTTTTTCTTTTTCATTTTCTAAATTTTGTCTTGACAAATGATCTTGAGTATTTTTTATTTTTTCATTTCAATATTCTTCAATATTTTTTTTATCAAATTCTAATTTTTTAATTTCTTCATTTCTTAATTGTTCAAATTTTTCTTTTGCATCTTCTTTATTTCAAAGATCAAGGTTTTGTTTTATTTGATCAATCTCTTTTTTGAAATCATTTTTTCTTGTTAAATTGATTGAAAAAGTTTGTTTTGCAATATCTAAATATTTTTGATTAACAATTTTTCTAGCCAATCCAATCGTTTTATAAACATCATCACCTTTTTTGTCTAATGAATCAACCCAAGAGGGTATTTTTCCAATTTCTAACCCTTCAAACAACTCAAGTCCTTTAACATTACTTTTTTTATCATAAGAAGGTATTGTAAAACCTTTATATGCTAAATTTTCATAGGAATCTTGATTAACTAATGCTGCTTTTTTATTAAATTCTTTAACTTGTTTTTCATTTGCTACAACATTTTTTCTTAATTCATGTCAATTTTTAATTCCCATTGAAGAAGACAAATAATTTCTTAAAATTTTTAGATATTCATTATTATCATGTAAAAAACGCTTGTTATGTGGATAACTAATATATTTATCTAAATCAATATTTGAATTATTAATTTGATGGTTTTGATTACTTATTTTTTTTAATTCAAAAACATATTCAAAAGATTTTTTAGTTTTTTTATTTGTAAGCAAAACCTTTATTTTAGGCTCATTTATTTGATGATTATTTGGGACTAGAATTATGTCAACAAGACTAAAACCAATTTTTTTATTTAGATCTTCATTTTTAGCTTGAATTACTAAATTATTTAAGTGATTTTTTAATTGCAATCAAGAAATTTCATTTACGTTTATTTTTTCTAAGGAATTTTTAAATTTCAAAATTAAGTGATCTTCAAAATTTGGAGATTGTGTTAAATTTTTAAAATCTTTCTCAAATTCTTCATCAGAATAATTTAATATTTCCTTATTTACATTATCTTGATCATTATTTACTTTATTTTGTTTGCATGAAAACAAAATAAATGCTGATGTTGAAATAAATATAGAAAATAAAAACAAAAATTTCTTTCTATTTTTTGATTTAAATTGCATAAAATACTCCAACTAATTTAAATATTAAATCATTAATTTTTTATATCTTTCGCTGTTAAAACCCGATCAAATTTATAATCAGGATTTTCTTTGTTAACACCTTCTTTAAATAAGTTTGTTTTAATGTCTTGTTTTTTATTTTTTAGTGCTTCACGATATGAATTTCTTTGATCTTTTCCACCACCATAAATTAAGTCATATTGTGGTAAATTATATTTACCATATAGTCCTTGATAATCAAATCCTTCTGATCTAAAAGCAACTGATAATCCAACTCTAGCATTTGTATTTGTTGCATAATAAACTGCAACTAATTCATTATGTTGATTTCTTATTGATGAACCTGATGCTCCACCAATTGGGGCTCAACGACGTGGCATATAAGCAAGACCCATATTTGCATATTGTTTACCATTGATAGTATAAAATTCTTTCCCAAATTTTGGAGCAGCGATAAAAGTATCTAATACACCTGGTTTATTTGTAAATGAACGATAACCAATTTGGTATGATAAAAAATTCCCTCTTTGATATTTTTTTTGTTTTTCAGGATCAACAATTGCATTTTCTCCATTTACAACATTTAAATCATAATATTCATACTCAGTATTAGTTCATAAACTAAATGAAGTTTCTTTTCGTTTATTTTGATCATCATCAACATATGGTTTCAAATAGAAATCCCCAAGCGATGAAGGTCAACCAACAGCATAAAGAAATTCAATATTATCAGATAATTTCCCCTTAATTGGGTAATCAATTTTTTTATAATCTTTTAAATAAGAATCTTTTTTGAATTTAACATGATTTTTTACATTATTAACATAATCATTCGTAATTTCTTTTGCTAAATTTTCTGCAAAATCATTATCTTTTTTATTCACATATTTTGAAGTTAATGGTTGATCATTTGCTACTACAATCAAATCTTCCTTCTTAATTTTTGAAAAATCAATTTCAAAAACTGCAAAATCAACAAATGACCCTAAATTAGGAAATTTATTTTTGGATTTTTGTGATAAAAAATTTGTTGCAGTAAACTCTTCTTTTAAAAAATCTGTTCCATCAAAAATTTTTGAAATTGCTTCTTTTGATGAATTAGTGAAACCAAAAGTAATAATATTGTCATCCAAACTTGAAACTCTTAATTGCGAACCAACTCTTAGATCATTACTAATTTTTGAAATTGAAAATGATAATAAATTTTCTGTCAGTGCTTTAGCAACATGTGAATTAGTTCCGAAATATCATTTTGTTGGATATTTTTTATTTTCTTCAATTTGATAATCAAGAATTCACATTGTTCCATTTTCAGGAAGAATTGATTTCTTTTCTTCCTTGTTTTTTTTAGCTTTTTCTTTAAATTCTTCAATTTGTTTTTTTAAAAACTCAAGATAGGAATCTTTAGTTAAATTTTGATAATAAGCAATATTTTCATCGTATTTTTTTAATGCTTCATTTTTTTCATCAATTTTTGATTTTCTTGAATCAGATGAAATTTTATTAATTGCTTGATCAAATTCTTTTTCTAAAATATCTTTATCTTTTTTTAATTTCTCTAGTTTCTCTTCTTTTAATTTTTCAAATTCTTCTGTATTGTTTTCTAAATAATTAATATCAAATTTATTTTGCTTAATTTCTTTTTGATAATCATTCAGATTATTTATTCGAATTGAATATGTTTGTTTAGCAATTTCCAAGTATTTCTCATTAACAATTTTTCTTGCCAATCCAATCGCAGAATAAGGATTATTTTTGTTAAATGCATCAATTTTTGAAGCTTGTTTAGGTGATTCCTCAGATTCCAAAATATCTAAACCATCAATCTCAGTTGAATTGCTTTTATATGAAGGAATTGTAAAACCTTTATATGCTGAATTAACAAAAGAATCTTGTTTATTTTGGGAGGCTAACTTATCAAAATTATTAATTTGGGCTTGTGTTGCATGAAGATTTTTTCTTAAATCATTTCAATTGTTAATATTAGCAGAAGCTGCTAAATATTTTTTTAATCCATCTACATACTTATCATTATCTTTTTTGAAACGTTGATCTTGATTAAGTTTAATGTACTTATCAATTTCAGTATTACTAATACTATTAATTTGAGGTTGAATTTTATCATTTGGATGCTCATTAAAATTATTTGAGTTATTCCCATCACTGTTATTATCTTTTTTTGATTCATTATCTTGATTATTTAAATTAGAATTCAAATTATCTTCTTTAATATTTTTCTTGCATGAAGACAAAATAATTAAAGGAGATATTGCCAAAAAACTTCCAAATGACAAAAATATCATTTTTTTAAATTTTATATTTTTTTTCATTTTTATAAATTCCCTTAAATCAAAATAACTTTCTAGTTAAATGAATCATCAGAATCAACTGAAGAAAAAGTTACAGTATAACCTTGACCCTCAAGTTGTTTTTTGAGATCATAAGTACCTTCTTCAACTTGAATATTTTTTGGAATTCTTGATAACTGAAATAATACACTAAGATTGTCAATTGCTGAAGAACTTAATTGATTTTTACCTTTAATTCTAATTGAATTTGTTTGTTGACCATTACTAAACTCTATTATTGTTGGTGGAGGTCCTTGTTCACCAACTGCCATGACAGAATCAAATTGTGCGTTGTCTAAGTCATCTCCACTAATTTCAAAGAAACTTTTATTATTATATAGTTTAAGATTTTTAAGTTTTCTTGGTTTGTTTGATGTTTTAATGACATCCTTAAAAACTAATCCTTTTAAACTCTTGATTGAAGGTGCTCTTGAAAAATCAAGTCTTGTTGGATAACTATTCCCCCCCTCATCATGATCTGGATCTGTTCCAGAACCAAAACTTCCCTGAAAGATTTTTTCATTATTTCTTACATAATAGGCCATTCTTAGCCCATCATTAATTCGTTTATATTTGCCTTCAAGATCATTTTTATCCTTATCAATATCTGTTTCTTCAAAAGCAATTGTGTCAAAAACAATTCTTGAAGCTGCATTATGCATCCCATAATTGTTTGCATAATCAAGTGTATTTATTCATTTAACACCTTTTAATGCTAGTGGATTAATTGATCATTGTGGTAAATGGATATTACCCAAAGTAAATAATGATAACTCCTTAATTTCCTTATTTTCCAGTTCAATTAAAGATGCTGTATTTGTTGCATTTTGATCAAAAAATAATTCAAGATGTGGTAGTTTATTTGGAAGTGCCTTCATAATTTCTTTAAACGCTTGATTTGGATCTTTTTTACCCATATTCTTAATTCGATATGAAGTAATTTCAATGTTATTAGCCTTCAATTTGTTAATAAAATCTAGTGTTTTTTTATATCCTGATTCATTAGATGCATCAATTTCGATTGCAATTGCCTTTTCTTCTTTACCATCTTTAGATTTTTTGCTTAATTCAAATACTTTAATATCATCATTTTTATTAATGTCATAATCATTTTCATATTTAGTTGTTATATCACTTTTGCTTCATCCAGGATATTCGCCATCAGCAATTTGCCCAGGGTTTCTTCCAAAATACCCTTCCATATGAAAAACTCTCCGTTCACGATTAAGTTTTTCATTTAAGGTTGTTACCTTATTATAACCTGGAGCTGGTTCATATGAATATGAATCAAGTTCACCATTTTCATTAATATAAGCATTCTCAGCTGTTGCTGTATAACCTTCTTTTAAATATTTTTGTGCATTTGAAGATAATGTTGTAAATTTTGAATAATCAAGATTTTTTATCATTCAAGCATATTTTGTATTTTCACTAAAAAATTTTTTACCATTTTCTAATTCAGCAACTGCTTTTGGTAAAAGAAATTCTTTAACTCTTGGACTTTTTAACAAATGAATGAATTTATCCATAAGTCGCTGTCAATAATGAAGATTTTGTTTAAAATAATCGTCTGGATTAAAAGCTCCATTTGTTTTTTCAATATCAGCTATTTCAAGAGGAATATCGTCAGTTAAAAACATACCTTGAAATTTTTCTAAACCTGGATGCTCATTCTTAACTAAATTTTTAGCAACAGCGCTTTTTAATTCGTCAGTTACTTCAATACTTACAATTCGACCTACAAGATCACTAACGAATGGATTTTTATTTGTAATTCCTGCATCAATATCACGTTGATCTAAAATTCTTGCTTTAGGTTCTTCGGCATAAACTTCAACAGTAACCCCATGGATAGTTACAGTTTTTTTGCTAATTTTTTTGGAATCATCTCTTTGGGGTGTTGGCTTAGGTGTTGGTAATGTAGGTGTTGGAATTGGGTCGGGTTTAATAATTGGTTGTGAAGGTTTTGGGACTGGAACTGACTCAGGTTCAGCTACTTCAGTTGGTACAATTTTTGGTTCTTCTTTTTCAATAACAACCGGAGCTTTTGCTTCAACTAAATTTCGATCAGTATGTGAAATTGTTGCATTTTTAATGTCCGCTACACCATTACTAAAAATTTCTGGTGTATTTGAACCAAAATTTTGATAATTAATTCCTAAATTATTTTTATGATTAAAAGAAAATAAAAATCCTGCAATTGCTCCTGCAGAGATTAAACTCAGACCTAATGACAAAGTTAATATTTTAGTTTTTTTATTTTTAAAAATTTTCATATTTTCACCCCAAATCACTAAGAAATAATATGTCTTATTTACTTATAAATAGAAAATTGAAATAAAAAAATTTTAGCAAAATTTAATTTTTTGTTTTTTAAAAAAAATAAATTTCAGCTTTTTTCATTCTTAATTTAAAAAGAATTTTATTTATTTGTAAACTTGAATAAAAAAGTTTAAGCCTTAATTATATAAAAGGCTTAAGCTTAATTATAAATTCAAGTGCAACACAATAAAGATATAAAATATAGTTGTGGACACTTGAATTTTTATTTTTAAAAATAAGAAAAAAAGTCCCGCCTGAGATAAAGGAACTTTCAATATGAATTATAACAAAAATAATAAATATAAACATATAAATGAAGTTGAAAGATCTTATATAAAATTTGAGCTTAATCGTAATAAATCAATACGTTCAATTGCAAAAAAATTAGATAGAAGTCCTTCAACAATTATGCGAGAAATAAAAAGAAACACAAGCTTAGGAACTTATGACCCCATTGTAGCAAACATTAAGGCTAAAAAACGTCATAGACATAAATATTATTTTAGATTTTTGTTGCCGAATAAATTTGATAAATTTACAGAATTATTCAAAAATAAATATGACAAAAAATACTATGGTGTGAAAGCTACATTACATGAGATAAAAAAGGATCCAAATATAAATTGTCCTTCATTAAGAACGATATACAACTGAATAAATAAAAATCTTTGAGTTATCAAAAGAAAAGATAGATTAAGAAAATGATATAAAAAGGGCGGAAAAAGAACTACATCAGTTATAAAAAGATTGGTTAATTCAGCAGATTACGTTTTTCCAATATGAACAAGACCAAAAAAAATTGATTTAAGAAAAGAATTTGGACACTGAGAAGCTGATCTTGTATTGGGTAAAAAATCAAATGGATATTACAATGTTTTAACACTTACAGAAAGAAAAACAAGAATCGGATTCGCAATAAAAGTTCGTTCAAAATCTGGATTTGTAATAAATTCAAGTCTTAAAAATCTAATTCAAGATAACAATTTATTTGTCAAAAGCATAACCATAGATAATGGTATTGAATTTGAAAAAATTGGTTTATTAGCTAAGTGGTTAGACATAAAAATATATCGTGCAGAACCATATGCATCATTCCAACGAGGTAGTAATGAACATTGAAATGGGATTTTAAGAAGAGAATTTAAAAAGGGGTTTGATTTTAATGAAATAACCCAAGAAGAATTAGAAAAAATAGTTTTCAAAATCAACAATATGCCAAGAGAAATATTAAACTGATTAACACCTTTGGAGTTGTTTAAAAAAGAAAATAGTAATGACTTTATATTATAAAAATTTACTTATTTAAAATTGATAAAATCAAACTAAAAAAAATAATAACTGACTAATGTCAGTTTTTTGAGTATTCCAAATTTTAGTTTTAATAATAAAACTCTTTAAATTGAATTTAGATTCAAAAAAATAATAAATATTTTTTCACTTTAAACAAAAAAATAAGTTATAGAAACATTTAATTTATAATAAAAAAAGCAAATGCAACAGTGTTGCACTTGAACTTTTCATTTAGGTTAAGCCTTAATTATATAAAAGGCTTAAACTAGATTGATATTTTAATAAATAAAGATTAAAAAATTAATATAAGAAAATTTTTTAATCTTCGTCTACAGAAACTCTTCCACCACGTTTTTTAATGATTTCATCCGCTAAATTACGTGGTAATTTTTCATAGTGATCAAATCACATTTGGTAAGTTCCCCGACCAGTTGTCATTGATCTTAGTTGTGTTGCGTAACCAAACATTTCACTTAATGGAACATATGCCTTAATCACATGGGCACCATCATTTCTTGTTTCATTATCACGCACTTGACCTCTACGACGTGAGATATCCCCCATGACATCCCCAAAGAAATCTTCAGGAACAACAACGGCAACATCCATAATTGGTTCTAATAAAACAGTACCCAATTGTTCACGTCCTTTAGTTAATGATTTTGAAGCAGCAATTTTGTAAGCTAATTCTGAAGAATCGACATCATGGTATGATCCATCAAACAAAGTTGCTTTTAAATCAATCATTTGATATCCAGCTAAAATACCAATTGCCATTTTTTCTCTCAAACCTTTTTCAATTGATTTGATGTATTCTTTTGGAATTTTACCACCAACAATTTTATCGACAAATTCAAAGCCGCCATCTGGGTTTGGTTCATATTTAATTCAAACATGACCATATTGACCTTTACCACCAGATTGTTTTTTATGAATTCCTTCAACTTCAGCTGATTTTGTAATGGTTTCACGGTATGAAACTTGAGGAGCACCAACACTTACTTCAACTTTGAATTCACGTTTCAAACGATCAATAATAATATCTAGATGTAACTCACCCATCCCTGCAATAATTGTTTGACCCGTTTCTTCATCAGTGTAGTATTTAAATGTTGGGTCTTCAGCACCTAAACGTTGCAATGCTAATGAAAGTTTTTCAGAAGCATCTTTTGTTTTTGGTTCAATTGCTTGCGAAATAACAGGTTCAGGGAAATTCATGTTTTCTAAAACAATATCTTTATGTTTTTCATCAATTAAAGTATCCCCTGTTGTTGTGTATTTTAATCCAACAGCAGCCCCAATATCACCGGCTCTAACTTCTTCAATATCAATTCTTGAATTCGCATGCATTAATAAGATCCGGCTTAGTCTTTCTTTTTCGCCTTTTGTTGAGTTAGCAACATATGAACCTTTGCCAATCACACCACTATAAACTCTAAAGAATGTTAGATTTCCAACAAATGGGTCATTCATAACTTTAAATGCTAAAGCCGAGAAAAATTCATCATCAGAAGCAGGGATTGCGATTTCTTCCCCATTTTTGTATGCTTTCATTGGTGGAATATCAAGCGGACTTGGTAAATAATCCACAACGGCATCAAGCATTAATTTAACACCTTTATTTTTAAATGATGTTCCACAAACAACTGGGAAATAAGTTGCTGTTAAAGTTGCTTTCCGGATTGCTTTTTTCATTAACTCAACTGAAATTTCTTGTTCAGTTAATAATAACTCCATAATTTCTTCATCAAAATCAGCTAATGATTCTGCTAATGAAGCACGCATTAAGGTTGCTTCGTCTTTTAAATATGATGGAATTTCAATTTCTTTCATATTTTCTTCGATGTTGCCATCAAATTCATATGCTTTCATTGTTACTAAATCAATGATTCCATTGAATTGTGCTTCTTCACCAATATTTAGTTGAATTGCATGTGCATTTGCACCTAATAATTTTTTTAGTGATTCAACAGATGCTTTGAAATTAGCACCCATTTTGTCCATTTTGTTAACATAAACAATTCTTGGAACACTGTAATTTGTTGCTTGTCTTCAAACAGTTTCAGTTTGAGGTTCAACTCCTGATTGCGCATCAAGAACAGCAACAGCACCATCTAATACCCGCAATGAACGTTCAACCTCAATTGTAAAGTCAACGTGTCCTGGGGTATCAATGATGTTTAATCTTTTATTTTTTCAATATGTTGTTGTTGCAGCTGAAGTAATTGTAATTCCACGTTCTTGTTCTTGCACCATTCAATCCATTTGTGAAGCACCTTCATGTGTTTCACCAATTTTATGAATTTTACCTGTGTGGTACAAAACTCTTTCAGTTGTTGTTGTTTTGCCAGCATCAATATGCGCCATGATTCCGATGTTTCGATAATCATCTAATTTATATTCTCTTGCCATATAGTTTATTTTTTCCTATTTTTAAATTTAAAATGTTTATACAATTTATCATCTGAAATGAGCAAAAGCTTTATTTGATTCGGCCATTTTATGAGTATCTTCACGCTTTTTGATTGCTCCACCCATTTTGTTTGAAGCATCAATAATTTCGTGTGCTAATTTTTCTTCCATGGTCTTATCATTTCTTAATCTTGCATATTGAATAATTCATCTTAAAGCTAGTGTTTGTTTTCTTTTTGGACTAACTTCACATGGTACTTGGTAGTTTGAACCTCCAACTCTTCTTGAACGAACTTCAAGTTGTGGACTTACATTTTCAAGCGCAGCATTAAACACTTCCATTGGGTCTTTATTAGTTTTTTCTTTCACAATATCAAATGCGTTATACAAAATGCTTTCAGCAACAGATTTTTTACCATCTAACATGATTGTGTTAATTAATTTGGTAATAATTTTTGAGTTAAAAACTGGATCTGCTAAAACATCTCTCACTGGTGCTTTATGTTTTCTTGACATAATATTTTTTCCTTTCTTTTTAACTTTTTTAAGAATTAGTTACTTTTTGGTCTTTTTGTTCCATATAGTGAACGAGCTTGTTTTCTGTTATTAACACCTGCTGCATCTTGTGTTCCACGCACGATTGTGTATCTAATCCCTGGTAAATCCTTAACTTTCCCCCCACGAATTAAAACAACTGAGTGTTCTTGTAAATTGTGACCTTCACCTGGAATGTAAGCTGTTACTTCCTGTCCATTTGATAATCTAACACGGGCATATTTACGAATTGCTGAGTTAGGTTTTTTAGGTGTCATTGTTGCAACCCTGGTACATACACCACGTTTAAATGGTGCAGGAATTATTTTTTCTTTTTTTTGTAAAGAGTTATACATCTTTAATAAAGCAGGAGCTTTTGATTTTGATGTTTTATCCTTACGACCTTGCTTAACTAGTTGAGCAACTGTAGGCATAGTTTTATTCTCCTTAATTTTTTAAAATGTTATTAAATAATTTTGAAAATTATCTTTGGTATTTTTTAGCTTGAATATAAAATACTCATAAATTATACAACAACTAAACCGGTGTTTTACATTTTTTTAAATTTTATTTTAAACAAATTTTTTTAGAAAAATATAATCAGATTATCAAAAATAATTAAGATAAATTAAATCATAATATAAATAAATTTTTTTAACCTTTGCAATAAGCAATAAATGCTATTTTTTATATTCCTAATTATATTTGATTGAAATTAGTTATATAATATATGTAATTAATATAATTTTATGAAATTAACATTCATTTAAAAATCATTAATAAAAAATAATAAAGTTAAAAAATTAAATTAAAAATTTTATCTTTGATATGGCATCCAAACAAAGAAAGTTTGGTGTTTATTATTGATCTAATTATAAATTAAGGGAGGTATATGATATCACAATCTAAAAAAGATCTTTTAGAAAAATATTATACAAATAAAGTAGGTCTTAAACATTTATGATTATTCTTTTCATTTTTTCTTGTTTTGGGTTTATTGGCTTTAAATATTGCTATTATTTATGGCCTAACACTAGTACCATCTCAAAGTCAAAGTGATTTAGATAAATATAAAAAACTATTTCCATATTTTCCTATTATGTTAGCAATTCTACTTACTTTACTAACATTATCCACATTTTGATGAGTTAACTCACTAGCACATATTTTATTTGTGAGATATTATCATCATAATATTTTTAAAGCAGAAAAATGACTTAAAGTCAAATTATTTACTACTTTAAATATTGCTGCATACAAGACATTAAATAAAAACTTAAATATGCTTTCTAATAAAGATAAAAAATTTTTATTTGAAATGCAAGAAGCTGAATTAATTCCCCAAGGAGATTATGCATTAGCATTAGCTTATAAAGATTATTATTACAAACCTAATAAGATTGAATTTATTGCCATAAATGAGAATTTCAATCCAAAAGCAATTGCAAATTCGAATAATCTAGAAATTTCTTCTATGAATGAAGTATTTATTAAAGCTAAATATCAAGACATTGATATTGAAATATCAAGACCTAGATTTATTCCATTAGCTTATCAAAAAAATAAATCAAAAATGATTTTGCCAAATAAAAATTATTTATTAGCACTGAAACTACAACAATTATTGCAAATTTATCAAAGCAAACAAGCAGGAAAAAAAGTTGCTGAAGCAAACATTGAAACTAATTTAAGTAATATAGCTTTTATTCTTGCAAAAGAAAAAAATCTTTGTTTTAAAACAATAATTAAAGATTTTAAAAATGCTTCAATTGATCATTATTTTGTTAACTACTTTTTAAAAACTTTTATTTTTGAAGACTTTGAGAAACTAAATGATTTCCAAACAATGCTTAATAAATTTATTGATAAAAGCAAAAACTTTAATGAACTAAAATGATTCTTTGAACAATTTTTCTTAACAATCAAAAATGATAAAGAATTAAGTCAATTGCATCATTTAATGAATAAAATCATTGCTAATAAAGTTGAAATTGATAACAAATATTTAAAAAACTTAAGCTCAAAAAATAAAAAACGAAATGGGTTTAAACTTCAATTTACTAATCTGCAAGAAAAACAAACTTATTTAGCACAGTTTCCAAATCAATTTAAATCACAATTAATTGCTAACTATTATGCTAACTTTAATAATGAGCAACAAAATACAATTGATATGCGCGCAATTTTACTTTTAGAATTAAATAAACAACTAGGAGTTACAAATGAAAAATAAAAATACCACTTTTATTGTTGCTTTTGTTAGTGTTTTATTAGTTTTTATTGTTGGCGTGGCAATTATAAATTTATTAGATATTGTTTTTAATATTGGTTCATTAACTCAAGCTAATTTTATGGCCGTATATTTACCAACTCTCTCAGCAATAATTTATTTTATTTTCGTTGCAATGAGTGTTGTCTTTTGTTTTTATTTAGCACTAGAATTAGTAATTTGTCCATATCTCAAAAAAGAAAAATATATTACTATTGGTTTAATAGTTGCTTTATTGCTAATTTTTACTTTCCGTCTTGTGCTATTTATTACCTTAGTTGATTTAAATAAATTTTTAGCTTATGATTATGCTGTTTTAGTGTTGTCATTGATTAATTTAGTAGTGATAATTTTTTCATCATACTATTTAATTAAGCTTCTAAAAAAACTACTTATTCAAGACAAAGAAAAAGATCATGCTATAGTATAAATTATCTAATTAAAAAACAATAAGAAGACAACAATCTATGCGTTGTCTTTTATTTTTAAATAAAAAAATGACCATTAAATAGTCATTTTAAAATTTATTATAAAAATTCTTTTATTCCATTTAGGTTAGAAGAAGCATTTTCAACTATTTTTTTTAATTCAGGATCTTTAATCTCATCTTTAATTTCTTCAACAAATTTATTTAGCTTGTCTTTATGTTTGTCAATATCTTCTAATGAAAAATTATTAAAGTCAATCTTGCCATTATCAAAATTAGTTTTCACAAAATTATCTACTTTTTCTTTAACTTTCTTATTGGCTGGGGCATCAATATTATTTTTTAATAATCAGTTTCGGAAATCATCATATATCGCAAAATATTCAAAAGCTTTTTTTGCTTTGCCAATTTTAAGTTGTCAAAAACTATTAACTAAAGAAATAAATTCATTTTTTGAATCTGCTAAAAAATTTGCAATTGAATAATTTTTTGAAATCTCTTTGCTTTTAAGATCTTTTAATAATTTTTTAACATCTTCTTTAAGTTTTTCTGTATCTTTGTCTTCAGTTTTATCTTTAAAAAAATCATCAATTTCTTGTTCAACTTGCCAAATTGCTTTGTTTTTTAATGTTGTAACTGCCTTATTAATTGGTGCACATGAAACAATTGCTGGCGCCGCAATTAAAATTGGACTCGAAACAAACATTCATTTAATTGCTTTCTTCATGATTTTTTAGTTGTTACCTTATTAATTATCTTGTTAATAAAAATTTTGAAATTAAATAGTCTTTATATTCTTTTAAAAATTCTGATAATTCTTTTTCATAAACAAATTCTTCCTCATTCAAATGGTAAGAAATTGATGTATTGACATTGAAAAATAAATCCTCAATTTCTGAATCACGATAAAATAGTCATGAATTTTTTTGCAATCCTTGATATAAAGGATCCATTGAACGAGTTACATAAACATACTCTTCATATTTCTTTTTAAATTCTTCTTTTGAAAGAGTTGTAATTTTTTTATTTTCTTGGATTATTTTTGCTTTATCATCCATTTGTGACATTCAAGCAATTTCTTTTTCTAGATCATTTTGCTTGTCAGCATTATTTGCTTGCAGGTTTTTTGGTTTCGAAGAGATTAATTTATCTTGATAAAATTCTTGTTTTAATGCTTCTTTTTTATTAATTTCTTCAATTGCTTCACCAAAAAAAATGATTTTAAACAACTGATTTAAAAATAAGTTGTATTGTTTTTGAAAACTAAATTGTTTTTTTGTTTTTAATTGAGAATCTTGGCTTTTTTGAACTTGCTTCTTTGCATCTTCTGAGATTTTTTGATGCTTTTTTGTGACTAAAACTTCGGCATTCATGTTGTTATAAAAATTCATTCAGCGTTGAAATAAATTGAACAATAAAACATTTTCTTGGCGTAATTTATCAAAATCAATTTGAATTTTTTCTGGATAATTAGCATTTAATTCATTGCGTTTAAATTCTTTTAATGAAAGTAATTCAGAATGAATGCTATCTTTTTTTAATTTATATTGCGGATAATTAAATTTGATGAAATAAATTGCTACTTGACCAAAAATTAGACTTAATAATAAAATTACTCCTGTTGCAATTCCGGCACTAAAAATTGGAATATATGATTTATTTAATTCAAAATTAGCATATACTCTTGAAAGCGAAACTGATGATAAAATAATTTGCGCTAAGATTAAACATCCAATAAAAAAGATATTAAAAAAACCATTGCTTCTTAGATTAATTCCTTGAATATATTTTTTAACTAAATATTCACCTAAAATGCTTTTTGTTTTATCAATGCTTTTTTTGTAATAAAAAAAGAATTTGATTAAAAAATAAAGATTAATAATTAGCAAAATTGTAATGACTAAAGTAAAAATTAAAAACGATCCTGCTGGTTTTGGTTCAGTTTGTGCTGGGGTTGTTGATTCTGCGAATAAAATATTTTCCATAATCAAAAAATCTCCTTGACTCATTAGAGAATATCAATAAAATTACTTTTTTTAAAAATTAATTTTATTGAATTTCATCTGAATCTTTTTCTTCTTTTTTATCATTTTCAAACTTAGTTTCATCTTCGTTTGTTTTATTATCTTTTTTTGCAAGATCATTTTCATTATTATTTTGATCTTGATCTTTTTTAATATTTTCAAAAATCATGATAATTTTATCAATTAATTGTTCACGACTTAATTCAGCGGCACCAAAAATATTTAATTTTTGTGCCATTAAAATAATTTTTTTATCATCTAAAGTTTCTAATTGTGCCCGAAAATCAATTGCTTTTTGATTATTTGCTTTATTTTCGTCTAAATCATTAATAACAAAAGGTAAAGTGTTTTTTTCAGAAAGTTTTTTTTCAGTTTCTAATTCATTTTGACTGGCATTGTTTGCAAACATTTGGTTTAACATATTTAAAGGATCACCATTGGCACCAAGTTTTTTTAATTGCTCTTTTGTTTTGACATATCTAAACATTTTAATAATTGTCGAACATGGAAAATAAAATCCAAAATATCCAATTGGTAAAACAAATGTGTAACTAACATTCAAAATTTGGTTAACATTTCAACTTTCAATTCTAAAAAAACTTCCCATTGAAAAAAATAAATTGATAATTGTAAAAACAATTACTAAACTATATAAACTTGATAATCAAGGCGAATATCTACTAAAGTCTTTCTTTTTCATTGAAAGTAAATATGAAACCATGTGTCATATAAACATCGCTAATGAACCTAATACACCAATAATTGAAAGTGTAAATTTTCTTGTATACAACTGATTTGCAGCTGCTTGGGCATCAGATGGTTGTGCATCCGTTCTTACTGATGAAAATACATTGATATAATTAAGAATGTAATCTTGACGTCTAACGGCATATTCAATAAAAGCGATCATCAATAAAACACAAAATATTGCTAAGAATGTCGAAAATAAAATTCACCTAATATTGAATTTCTTTTGATGTTCATTGTACAACTCTTCAGTTGTATTATATTGGGCTATGTCGATTGATCTCATAAAACTCCGTTTTCTTTTAAAATTTAATTGATAATTATAACTTAAATATAGTAAAAATTACATCATATTTCGTATTCATAATTATATATCAATATAAGGCAATTATCTTTTTTTATTTATTGCGCATTTCATCAAGCATAATTTTTGGAATCGGTGCTTCAAAATGCATTTTATTTCCTTTATTATCAATAAAATCTAGCGAAACTGCGTGTAATCTTTGATTAAATTCATCAACTTTTTTATTATAAATTGGATCACCATAAACAGGATGACCAATGTAATTTAAATGCACTCTTATTTGATGTGTTCGTCCTGTTTTTAAATTACATTTGACTAAGGTTTTTTCTTGATTATTGATATTTAAATAATCTAAAACTTCAATGATTGTAAAAGCATGTTTTGAATTTTGTTCAGTCACAGCATATTTTTGGCGGTTTTTAGCATCACGACCAATTGGAAGATCAATATGAAGTTTTTTATTATTAATTTTTTTATCTACAATCGCTAAATAAGTTCGATTAATTTGATGATTTTTTAATAATGAAGCAAAATAATTATGTGTTTGATTGTTTTTTGCAATGATTAATAACCCGCTTGTATCTTTATCAATTCGATGAACAACTCCCATTCTTAAAAGGCCGTTGACATTGCTTAAATTGTTTTTAAAATGATACATCAATCCGTTTACAAGTGTATTGCTTTTATGACCTGGAGCAGGGTGAACAACTAAACCGCTTGGTTTATTAAGAACTAAATAATCATCATTTTCATAAATAATTTCAAGCGGTATTTTTTGTTCTTCAACATTAATTTGTTTATCAATTACACGAATAATTTCAATTTCATCATTTTCTTTGACAATGTATTTATTTTTATTAATTTTGGTTTGATTAACAAATACAGCACCCTCTTGAATTAGTTGCTGAATGTCATTTCTTGTGATTGATGAATTATTGGCAATATATTTATCAATTCGCTCCGCATAATTAACAATTAATTTCAACATAATGTTAAATATTATAGCATTTGTTATATATAATAAATAGCAGAAATGGATTTCTTAGAAATTAAAAAATCAAAATTTATTCCACTTTTAATTGATATCAAAAAAAAGGATGAATTAAAAAATATTTTGGTGCAACTACGCCAAAAGCATAAAAAAGCAAGACATATTGTTTATGCCTATATTATCAAAGATAATAATAATTTTATGCATGGTTTTAGTGATGATAAAGAACCTAAGGGAGTAGCCGGAATTCCCCTATATACTCTTTTAGTCAATAAGGAAATTTATAATAAATTACTTGTTGTAATTCGTTATTATGGTGGAATTGAATTAGGAAAAAGCAATTTATTGCGTGCTTATTTACAAGCTGCAAAATTAATCATTAAATAAAAAAGTGTCAAATTTAGCTTAGACACTTTTTGTTATTAATTGTTGTTTTTTTGTTGTTTTGATTTCATAAGCAAGCACAAAACCAAACTGAACTGAATAAATTGTTAATGAAAGCAATTGTCAAACAAGGGCACCAATTAAGGCATTCATGGTTGATAATTCAGCTTCAGTATTAATTTTTTTAGCTTTAATAATGCTTAAAATGAAAAATGTAATTCATCAAACATTATTTAATAAAAAGATTAAAAGCATTCAAGGTGATATTCCTTGGAATTTTTTATGAATCAAACCTTTAATTAACTGTGGCATAAATGCTAAAGTTGTAAATGAAGGTGTAATTAACCCAATTAATAGCGACGTTGTTTGATTAAAAAAGGCAATTTTACCAATGTTTTTTCCATTTGCATCAACTGGGTAAAAGAATCCTGTTTGAATTTTTTGAACTAATAAAATAATAAAAACAACTAAAAAAGCAATTACTAAGATCTGCATCATTGAAATTACTGCAATAACAATATTTCTTTGTTTGTTTGTTGTTTTTAAATTGTAATGATATGAATAAAAAATTGTTAAGGCAAAAATAAATGAACAAACTAAATTTGCTAAAAAGATATATCATCCATTTTCATTTGGTGTAAATACACCATAAACAATTCAAATTAAAATCCCAACATAAAATATTCAAAAAGAAACATAACTTGGATCTTCAGATTTTTTTGTTTTCATTAATCTTATTAATTGAGGTACACCTAATAAAATTGTTGTGAGTGCACCCAAAGCTCCAAATATTTGGATAAAAATTTGTAATACAGTCATAAGTAATAATTATACTTTTTCTATCCTAAAAATAAAGAAAAAAACACACAAGGTGTTTTAGTCATTTCTGAAATGGTGGCTCCGGCAGGAATCGAACCAGCGACACACGGAGCTTCAGTCCGTTGCTCTACCAACTGAGCTACAGAGCCAATAATGGCGGTCCAGACGGGAATTGAACCCGCGATCTCTTCCGTGACAGGGAAGCGTATTAAACCACTTTACCACTGGACCGTGGTTGCGGAGATTGGAATCGAACCAATGTCCTTTGGGTTATGAGCCCAACGAGCTGCCTCTGCTCTACTCCGCGATATAATGGCGGGCAATGAGGGATTTGAACCCCCGCGGGCCGTGAAGCCCCTGGCAGTTTTCAAGACTGCTCCCTTCAGCCTCTTGGGTAATTGCCCCAATGGTGGACCCAACAGGACTCGAACCTGTAACCGACCGGTTATGAGCCGGTTGCTCTAACCATTGAGCTATGGGTCCAAAATATTCCCGATGGGTTACACATATGGTAGCACCGAAGAGAGTCGAACTCTTGACCTTCCGGGTATGAACCGGATGCTCTAACCAACTGAGCTACAGTGCCATAATGGTGGAGAGGAAGGGACTCGAACCCTCTACCTCCTGCGTGCAAGGCAGGCGCTCTGGCCAGGTGAGCTACCCCCCCAAAAAAACTGGTGAAGAAGACAGGATTCGAACCTGCGACCGCTTGAGCCCAAGTCAAGTGCTCTACCAAGCTGAGCTACTTCTCCACTCTTAATTTATGAATAATGATTTTGCTTAAGATTTTAAGCACTAAATTATTATATATGTTTTTATATTCTTTTTATAAAAAAATATATAAAAATTGTATTTAAAAATCCTCGGCATTTCAAATGAATTCGTAATCTTTTATTTTGATTGTGTCACCATCTTTAATTTTGGAATTTTTGATTAATTCAAAAACTCCTAAATTTTTTAATTTTGCATTAAATCTTCATAAATTATCTAAAGAAATTACTGGAATTTTATCATAAATAGCATAAACATCGTCACCAATGATTTCATATGTGTCATTTGTCAATCTTTTGATTTCAATTGGTTTTTTTTCTAATTTAATAAGAAAAACATCATCATCCTCTTGAGAAAAATTTGCAATTGAAATTTGTTTTGCATTTAAAAGTGCATTTCATAATTCTTTTTTTATTTCATCAATATTTGAATCAACAAATGCTGAATTGGTAATTAATTTAATATTTGGATATTTTTTTTGAAAAACTAAAAGATTTTTTTGAAAAGCATCTAAATCAGATTTGTTTGCAACAACAACTTGTGGCAATTTTTCTAATCTCAGATTATAACTTTTTATTTCATTATTAATAATTTCAAAATCCTCAATTGGGTTTTTATTTTCATCACCAAAATCAATGACATGACAAATTACTTTGCAACGTTCAATATGTTTTAAAAATTGAATTCCTAATCCTTTTCCTTCCGATGCTTTTTCAATCAAGCCAGGTAAGTCTGCAATTACAAAATTATTTTCAAAATATTTTACTAAACCAAGTTGCGGTACTAAAGTAGTAAAATCATAATCAGCAATTTTTGGTTTTGCATTTGAAATTTGTGACAAAATTGTACTTTTGCCAGCACTTGGTTTCCCAATCAAACCAACATCAGCTAAAACTTTTAGTGTTAGATGCAAATTAAATTTTTGTCCAGGTAAACCATTTTCACAAATCCGGGGTGCTGTGTTTCTTGAAGATTTAAATCTTAAATTCCCCTTACCGCCTTTACCGCCCTTAGCAATTAAATATTTTTCTTCGGAAACAATATCAGCAATCAATTTTTCATTATCATAAACCATTGTGCCAAGTGGTACTTTTACAACTAAATCTGCACCGCCGCGACCATAAGCATTTTTAGGTTTACCATTTTCGCCCGCTTCCGCAACAATTTTATTTTGGTAATAAAAAGATAATAATGTATTTTGACCAGAATCACCTTGAAAATAAACTGATCCGCCATCGCCACCATCGCCGCCATCCGGACCACCTTTGTCAACATTTGCTTCGCGGCGAAAACTAATTATTCCATCACCACCTTTTCCAGCCGATACAAAAATATCTACTTCATCAATAAATTTCATGTGATTATTTTATCAAAAAAACACTAAGAAAATAAAAACTCAAACCCTTGATTATTATTTAAAAATAAATAAAACCCACAATGAAACCATTGTGGGCCTTTAAGAGAGTTTTTAATTTAATTTATTTAGATATAAAAGAAATATTAAGCTTTATTTATTTAAATTTATTTAATCTTGTAACTTCAAGTATTTCATTTTAAACTAAGAAAGTCAAACAAAATTAATTCAGCAAAACTGTATATAGTAGCTAAATATTCACTTGAATTTTTCATGCAAATTTATTTGCATTTTTTTAAATAAGAATAAAAAAGTTTTTAATTTTTAATTCTTTATTTTACAAGATTTTTTATCAAAGCTTTTTTGACCCCTCAAACAAAAAGTCACCATATTATTTACATTCTCACAACGCCTAAATTAAAATTCTTTATAAAATGCATCTACACTTTTTAAAGATGATGCCTAAATTAATTTTTTTTCTTTCGCAATTAAATAATTCTTAATTAAAAATCTGATTTTTTTTAAACATACCACTCTTGTTTATTATTTATTTCAGTTTTTTGTTTATTCAGTACCAAAGCAAGTCTTGGAATTTAAACAAAATATTAAGAATTGTAAAAATACCTATATTTTTTAAAATAACTAAGATCAATTTCAAAAAAACTTCATTTTTTTTATTTAAATCTTTTTTAAAAATGTTTGTTTTAGACTGTTTATTATTATTAAATAAATAATTCTAATTTAAATTATTTTAATGATGTTTCCAAATAATTCTTATCCAAATAAAAATTTATTTTTCAAAAAACTAAAATCACATCATTAGCAAAATAAGAATAATTTTTCAATATCATAAAAGACTTAAGATAACTAAAACTAATTTTTTGGGAATTTTTTTAGTATTTTTTAACTTTTTTTGATCTGAATTAAATTATTGTAATTGTGAATTTTTAATTATGCTAATTTAATTTGCATCAGCAACAATTTTAGATAAATCTTCTTCCCATCTTGTACAAATCTTAAAATATTCTAAAGTACTATATTTAATTTTTTAAGTGAATAAAATTTTTTGAAATTAACTAGATTGAATGCAATTTTAATTGAAAAATTCATTAAATAAATTTATTGAATTTAAGAATTAATTTTTTTCTTGAGTTTTGAAATATTTTATACACGTATATATATAAAATAAAGAGAATCATTTTTAATTATAAATCTTTGTTTAGGAGTGCGATTTGTTTAAAATTTTAGATGATTTTTTATCAAATTTCATATTTCAAAATCTAGTTTAATTTTTTATTGAATATTTTTTTAATTATTATTGATTTGTTACTTTTATTTTTATCTAAAATTAATTGAAATTTTTAGTACCTTCAAAATTAAACTTTCTTATGTCAAAATAAAGAAATTTAAGAAGGTTTTTTACGTTGGTTGAAGGGCTTAGATTTGCATTAAATTTAAGTTTATTTTTTATTTTTGGTTGCAATCTAAATTGAAATTACTTCAGCAAAAAAATAAAATCTTAAATCTAATCCAACCATATTTTTGAATGTATTACTTATTTTTATTCATAAATATGCTCTATATTTTGTATAGTTGTATTCTTAATTAAGACAATTATAGTATAGTAAAGGGTTTAAATTATTTAACTTATATGTTATGTTATGACCTAATATATAAGATACATGCAATAGGACAAAATTTCAAACGAAGTAAATTATGAAAAAATTGAATTCATTTTTAGTTTTTTTATTTAATTAGTAGCTTTTTTTATTTTAATTGAGTGTATTTTATTTTGTATTATTTTAAATTTGCTAAATCAAATGATTTATTTTTTATAATCAGAAACATATTATTATTAATACTATATATACTTAATTAATTTTCAAAACATTAATATTGAAATAAAATCCACTTTTTATTTAAATTTAAAATTATTTTAATGAGTTTGATAATTTATCATATTTTTAGATAAAATATACCCTAAGGAAAAATGATTGAAAACAAATCTTAAAATTAAAAAATACTTGCTTTTTTTAATTATTCATTGATTTGTTTTTTATTTTATCTATTTTTTATCATTAAATTAGTAAGAAAAAAGTAAATTGTTACATATAAAAATATAATATTTTGATATTTTAACTATACAAAATAAGTATATCATAATATTAAATATTGATTACTAAAAATAAAGATTTATTTTTTGAAAATAAAAAAATAAAATTAAATTAGAATTTTTTTTAATTACAATGAAGTTTATTATTAAATCATTTAATTAAATATACTTTTTTTATATCAAATGCCTTAGATCAAATGATTGCTATTTAGTATCATTATCAACAAAATCCTTTAATTTAAATGATTTCCAAAATTTCTTAGTAATTTTTTTTAATTTCTAAATCTCTATAAATAAAGAACCCTAATTTTTTATTTTTTCTTTTTTAATTAAGATAGATTATACAAATTCTAAACTTATTACTTATGAATATAATTATTATTTACTTATTATGTGTTCATTCAACAATAAATAAACCCAAATTATTGACTAATTTCAAATTTTAAAAAACCTAAGATTCAATAACTTAGGTTTTTTAGTTTTAATTTTTATAAAGGCTTATCACTAATAATTTATATGAATTATAAATAAAATAGAATCTAATCAAGATTTATTATTAATACCCTTTGTCAAATAACTTTGTTTTTTTATTATTATCTTCAAAACCATTTGGATATAGTTTGCTCAAATTTTCACGATAAGAATTTTTTTGTTTTCTATATCTTTTTTTGTCACTTCCATCAATTAAATTATATGCATATGTAGTATTTTTATTTCCATCAAATATATCATGGGATTGCATAAGTGGAGCAATTCCAGCATATGATAATAAATCACCTGAACTAACTGATGAGCGAACTGCATCATAAATTCCAATCATTTGTCCAAATTCATTATAAACTAATGATCCAGAAGCTCCATAATATAATGATGAAAAATTAACATTATAATGATAACCATACCATTGAGCCATTACTCTTTTTCATGTGCCTAAAAAAATCCCAAGATTATTTACAAATTCAATTTTATTTTCATAGCTACCTTGTGGAAATGCGAATTTTTTCTTATTTGCATCTTCATACCGATCAGTTGGATTATTTTTTACAAATAATACTTGATTGTTATCTGCAGGATAACCTCCAATATAAATATTTTCTAAGTTGTATAAATTATTTTCTTCATCATTTTTAGCTAATGCTGATACGTAGTCTCTTGTTAGCATATACTTTGAAATATTTTTATCCTGATTTGGAAGAATACTAGTTTCATTTATTCTTTTTAAATAAGAATCAAGTCCTAAAATTGCTTTATTGATTCAATTTTTTAATTCATCATTTGCCTTATTAAGATCAATATCAAATTCAAATACCCCAAAGTCCACCATCATTGGAATATATTTATCATTTTTTAAATAATATTCATATGTTGTTTTATAGTATTCATCATTTAAATCTTTAGTTTTTAAATAACTTAATGCTGATTCTTTTAGCTCTTCTTGATATTTTCCAAAAACTTCTTCTTTCATAAAATCAAAAGCTGCAAAAACTATTTTTGGTCTTGAGATTGCCTCAGATTTAATTGTGCTAATTAAAGATGAATTAGATTTATCATATTTTTCTAACTCATCTGAGTTAGTATAATAATTAGCAATTTTTCAATCATTTTTTTGCGAAATAGCATTTGTTTCAGAATTCCTAATTGGTTGGAATGATTGTGGTTTTAGTTTAGATTTTCCAATTGCAACACCAACAACCTTATCTTCACTTGGATCATTATAATTTAAATCTTCATTTAATTTGTCATCCAATGAATTACTAAAATGACCTAGCACATGCAAATTAGTTGCAAAAAATAATTTATATTTATTAGGATTATTTGTATATTGATGATAATCTAAAAGCCATCCTGTGCCACTGCCATTTGAAAGAAATTCACCATTTTTAGTTTTTGTTCCAAATTTAATTGAAAAACTACGATCATAAATTTCACTATAAAGAACTTCTTGATCAATTTTTTTAAATTTATTCACATATGAAGGGTATTCATTTTTATTGCTAATGCTTCTAAGATCAGCTAATGACAATGAATTGGATACTAAATTATCTTTTTTTTCATTATCAATATCATTTTTTTCATTATTGTTTATTTGGTTATTAATATCAGGATCATTTTTTTCTTTATTATCATTTATTGGTTTGTCATCATTTATTGACTTATCATCAATAATATTATTCATTTTTGTTTGACATCCAACTAAAAATGATGATGGAATTACTAAAGATGTAATAACTAATAACTTATTTAATATTTTTTTCTTCATAAATCCTCAATTGTTTTATTAATATCTTTTAATTTAAAATTTTGAATTATCAAAAAAATATTTATTATTTTGCAATTCTAGCAAATAATATTTCTGAAGCATTAGGATTTAAATTATCAAACTTTTTAAAGTCTAAAATTAAAGTTTGGTCATGTGAATTTAATTTCAAAAAATTCAAAATTTTTTTTGTTTTTTTTGGCATTACAACTGAAAGCATTAGATTAATAACATAAATTCCATTTAACAAAGTATTTAAAACAACATTCAATCGCTTTAAATCATTTTTTAACAATCATGGTTTTGTTAAATCAATATATTCATTCAATTTCGAAGATAATAAAATTGCATTTTTTAAAGCTTTATCAGCATGAAAATTGTTAAATTCAAAAAGATATTTTTCATAAAATGAATTTAGTGAATCTAAAATATTCTTATCAATGTCTTGCAAATCATTTTCAATAAATTTTGTTCCATTTGAAAAGTTTTGATTAATCATTTTGATTGTCCGATTGACTAAATTTCCAAAATTATTTGCTAAATCTGCATTTAGAACATTAACCAATAATTCTTCACTAAATGAAAAATCATGATCAATATTAATTTGTGATGTAAAAAAATATTTAATTTCTTCAGCACCATATTTTTTTATTAATGGAATTGGTTCAATAATATTTCCCTTTGATTTTGACATTTTACCCTCAGGTGTAATAATTCAAGAATGTATTACTTCTTTAGTTGGTAAATTAATATTAATTGATTTTAAAAAAATTGGTCAATAAATTGCATGAAATCTTGAAATCTCTTTTGCTAAAACATGAACTCTTTCATTACCATTTTGTCAAAATTTTAAATAATTCTGATTATTTTCTTGTTCAAAACCAAGAGCACTTACATAACTAAACAAAGCATCTAATCAAACATAAATCACATGTTGTTTTTTATCTTGATATTGATTAATTGGAATCTTAATTCCTCAATCAAATGACACTCTTGTAACTGATAAGTTTTCTAAACCTTTTGATAAGAAATTATTATTTAGTTCTTTTTCAATACTTTTGTTTGTTAAAAAATCATTTTTTTCTAAAAAAAACTTTTTAATTCAAGGCTCAAATTTTTGCATATTAAAAAAATAACTTTCTTCTTCAATCTCTTGCAATAAATGTCCAGAAATTGGGTGGAAATATTGATTATTTTTATATACTGCTTGAGTTTTTGTTAAAAATTCTTCATCATTTACTGAATATAATCCACTATATTTATTTTTAAATAAATAACCTTTTTCAAACATTTTTTCAAAAACTTTTAAAACAATCTGCTTATGATTTTCATTTGTAGTTCGACTATAGAAATCATAATCAATTTCCAATAAATTTCATAGATCAACAAATTTTTGTGATTCAATATCAACATATTTTTGCGGATCTAAATTATTTTCAATTGCTTTTTTTTGAATTTTTTGACCATGCTCATCAATACCAGTTGAAAAAAATGTTTCATAGCCTTGGGATTGCTTAAAATTTTTATACACTCAAGCTAATGTTGTTGTCAAAAGATGGCCAATATGTAAATCACCACTTGGATAATAAATTGGGGTTGTAATATAAAATGTTTTTTTATTTTTTGACATTTTTTTCTCCTTCTTTGATGGGAATATAAAGTTTTTTTGTCTCTTCAGAGTATGAATGATCATTTTTATTTTCATTATGCAAATAAATATTTTTTTCAAAAAATGTTCCTCAACCTGAATTGAATCGCGCTTCGACTAAACAAAATTTTGGTTGGGAATTAATTCTTGTATAAACTAATTGAATTCGCTTGGGTTCAAAATTATATTTTCTTAATAATGAAATTAAATCAACATATCTTGCAATTGGTAAAACAAGACTTAAATAACCTTTTTGTTCAATTATTTTTGCTGATAATGAAATCAGTGTTTCTAAGTCAAGATTAATTTCATGTGTTGCTAATTTTTGTTCATAAGTGCCAGTGTTTCTTGGCTTATTAAAATTTTCATTGTAATAAGGAGGATTTGCAACAATTAAAGAATATTTTTTTGCTTGTTTGTTACCACATAAAAAAGCATAATCTTTTGCATACTTTTTAAAATCTGCTTCAATTACATCGATTTGATTTTCTAAGTGATTTAATTCAACATTTTTCTTAGCTAAATTAACTGCTTTTTTTTGAATTTCAATGGCATCAATTTTGATTTTTTTTGATCGTGCGGCAATAAAAATTGCTAAAGCACCATTATTTGTACCAATTTCAAGAATGTTTGAAACATTGCGATTAATTGAAACAAAATTTCCTAATAAAATTGTATCGACTGAATAATTAAACATCTCTTTATCCTGGTATACAAAAAGATCATTGCCATATCCTAAATTGTTTTTAAAAATCCCACTTTTTTTCATGTTTATTAATTATATTTAATAATTTTTATTTTTTTTATTGGATTTAACAAATTAGCATTAAAAAAGAAATTAAAAATCCAAGAAAATATTTCCTTGGATTTCTTAGATATAAAATCATTTGCTAAACTTTTTTAGATTTTTGAAATATCATAAAAAACGCATGGCATTGAAATTTTATTTACTCAATCTTCTTCAAGATCATTATCACGTTTAAAATAATGATGTAATTTAAATGCAAATTCATCAAAAATTTTTAACATATCCTCATGTGTATAAAAACGGTTTTTGGTTTTGATTCCATGGTGTTTATGTGAAAGAATTTTTTTAGATGAAAGTGTTGGTAAAGAATAAATTTTCATTTTATTAATTCAAAAATCTTTATATTCTTGTGAAGAAAAAATATCATGAATTGTAAAAACAAAACGACTTTTTTCATCTCTTAATAATTCTTTTATTTTGATAAAAAATTTAATCACATCTTTTTGTGGAAGAATATTTGTTAAACCATTAAAACTAAAAAGGATGAAGTCAAATTTTTCTTGTGTGTTATATTCTAAAATATTGATTAACTCAAATGTAATATTATCGGTATTTTGCAAATTCTTTAGCAATTCTTCAGAAATATCAATTGCTTTAATTTTGGCATTTGGAAACAATTTTGCTAAAGCAAAAGTAGTTCTTCCAGCACCACAACCAATATCTAAAATATTTTTAATTTCCAAATTTTCTTTAATTAAATAATCAATTACTTTTTTTTCTGATTTTCATAAACCTTTTTTTGCTGTTTCAATATATTCAGTTGCAATGACTGAAGTGTTGTAATATTTTTTAAATTTTGCGTCCTTGAAATTAAACATAGAATAAAAAATCCCCAAACAAGCTATTAAAATAACAATAGCATAAAATAAATAAGTATAGAAATAACCAAATTTTATTGTTATTTGTGTAAATAATAAAGTTATAATCGATGTAATGACTGTTCTAAAAACAATTGAAATTCCATTTTGTTTATGAAAATTATTTTTATCAAATAACTCATATGAAAGACTATAAAAAATTGGAATAAATAAAGAAAATAGAAATTGTTGAATTGTTGTTGATACAACATAACTTACAAAATAGCTTTTTTCATTAGTATTTTTAAAAAATAGTCATACAAAATTAAGAAATAAAATTAAAACAACTAAAATCATGAAAAAACTTTTTTGGTGCTTAATTTTATTGTTTAGAACAAATGATAGTATAACACCAAGTAATGAAAAAGATGTAAAAATAATTGATAAATAAAAACCCCATGTATCAATTGAGTAATTTTCTACACTTGAAAATAATTGCGATAACCCTGATGTTTTTGGATATAAAAATATCCCTATTAAAAATGAACCTGAAAGAATAAAAATTCATGATTTTAATTTATTTTTTTTGACAATAACATGTTCATTTTTATTAGCAACAATTTCAAAGTTAGCCGCAGTAGCACTTGTTTTTAGCGAATAATATAAAATTCCAGAAATTAAATAAGTTGCCATATTCATGATCACTAATCAATAAAAATCAAGATTTTTGAATAGAAAAAATGAAAAAATTGTTGATAGGAAAAATCCAAATGAAGTTGCAAATGAATTTGAGATATTAATGATTTTCATTTGTTTATTATTTTGTGAAATATAATAAACAACATTTTTTAAATAAATAAATCTAAATGCATGAATAAATCCAAGAAGTGTATTAAAGACAATTAAAACGACTGAGAGGATTTTATTATTTTGTGTTAAGAAAAATGTAATTAGAGTTGGAATTAATAAAACAAAACTTACAATATCTGAAAACAATAAAATTAACTTATCATTCTTAAACTTTTTGACAATTTTTGAACTAAATATATAAACTAAAATTGAAGGAAGTTGGACTAATAAATAAAGAATTGTTACTAATCATAAATTTCCTGTAAATTTATAAATAAAAATTGATGTACCAAGTTTAAAAGCTTCTGAGCCAATTAATGACAAAGTTAGTGATGTTGTATATTTTATTGTGTTTGTTCTAAATTCTTTCATACCTCTCAATCTCCATAGGGAAAAACTATAAGATTATACATTATTTTCATAAGTATTTTATTAATTTTATTTTTTAGGAGTTTATAAACTTTTCAAAAAAATCATTAAAAATTAAAATATTTATAACTTTTTTTTAAAAAATTTACTAACGCTTGAGAACAGGAAAAGGTAGGAAATTTGTTTGAAATTGGTAGAGGTTCATCAATAACTATAAATAGCATTTCAAAAACAAAACATGGTAAATATATTTATCCAGTTTATTCATCACAAACACTAAGTGAAGGATTGTTAGGGTTTTATAATAATTATCAATATAAGGATTCAATTACTTGAACAACAGACGGTGCAAAAGCTGGTACTGTTTTTCATAGAAAAGGCTTATTTTATGCTACTTCTCACTGTGGAATATTGTCTAAAAAGCAAAATACACCAAATAGTTTTTTTGCTAATTCACTTTCAAGAAATATCAAAAAATATGTTACATGAGTTGCAATGCCAATGTTAACAACAAATACAATGTCTAATTTAAAAATATTAATAACCAAAAATGTTTTTGAACAAAACAAGATTTCAGATTTAATTGATAATATAAACTTACTTATCACCCTTCATCAGCGTAAGTTAGAAACACTAAAAAATATGAAAAATCGACTTCTAAATAAAATGTTTGCTAACGAAAAAAATCAATTTCCGATGATAAGATTTAAGGAATTTACTAACGCTTGAGAACAGGAAAAGGTAGGAAATTTGTTTGAAATTGGTAGAGGTTCATCAATAACTATAAATAGCATTTCAAAAACAAAACATGGTAAATATATTTATCCAGTTTATTCATCACAAACACTAAGTGAAGGATTGTTAGGGTTTTATAATAATTATCAATATAAGGATTCAATTACTTGAACAACAGACGGTGCAAAAGCTGGTACTGTTTTTCATAGAAAAGGCTTATTTTCCTACGTTTCCCAGTTTAAGCATAAAACAAAAAACATACTTATGTAAATTTTTGATTTCATAAGTTATGTTTTTTTATAATGTAATGTTTAAGTGACTTTTTCTTTTGTTAAAAGCTCTAATAATATCTGATAAGTTTGCCAACTTTCTTGTAACTCATCATTATACACTTGTATAGTTTTGATTTTTTGTTTATTTACAAATACTTCAATTTCTTTAACTTCTTTGATAACATTAATCACTTTATGCTCAGTGATTTTACTTTTTCCAGTCAGTCCTAATTTTGAATTTAGAATGTAGATGATGTAGTTTAAAAACACTAATGAAATGAAACATAAGCAAATGTAACCAACAATATGGTTTCAAGTTGATAAATACATTGGACGAAGAGATAATTTACCTTTTAATGTCTTAAAATTAGACTCAATTTGTCATTGTTTTGAATATAAATTAATAACTTCTTTTACTGATAAATCTGTTCTATTTGTTTCATAAACATAGTATCCGTCATATTTTTGATCTTCTTGTATTTTTTCTATATCAAGTTCATAAAACGCACCTTTGTTTATAGGTTTGAAGAATCTATATTTTTTAGATCCCGCTAAATCATCACAAGAAACAAGATTATCTTTATTCATTTTCTTAGTGAAATTTTGAATTAAAATGTCTCTATCGTTTTTGTCTTTAGTTGCTCGTTTTTGACTAAAACTAATTATTTGTCTTCTAAAATGTCCATTAATTCTTTTTTTATTGTATGAAGATACAATATCACGAGTTTTGTATATCAAACCACCATCATTTATATAATCTTTTTCATCTAATACATACTCTTTAAATTGTTTGCTTCCAGCTTTCATTCTATATGAGATTATGTATTTTCAATTCTTAGATTCTAAAAATCTAATATTTCTATTAACACTCATTCCTTTGTCAGCAATTATAGTTACACTGTTAACTTCATAAATATCTGCAATTTCAAGCATAAATGGTATGAAAGTATTTGAATCAGTAACATTTCCTGGAAATATTTTGTAGTGTAATGGTATCCCATTTTCATCAGTTGCCATACCTATAACAATCTGGTCTTCTTTAAATTTTCCATCTTTTGAATAGCCAGGTTTTTTATAACCTTCACGAGAAAATGTTTCAAAATAAGTAGTTGTTGCGTCAAATCATAATACATCAATTTTTCTATTAGTATTTGCACAAATTTTTGCATTTAAATTTCTTAGAATTTCATCTTTGTTTTTTGCTATATAGTCTAATGATCTATAAAATGAATTTTTTGAATAAGTGTCTATTTTTTCTTTTTTTGCTGTTTTATAAGTGTTAAAAACACTTATTGGATTTTTAATTCTTTGATAAATCAACTCTAAAATAACATCTTTTAATGTTGTCGATTTTGTGGGAGAACAATCGTTAAAAATATTGAAATAATCAAATAGTTTTTCAACTAATTCGTAACCTTTAAACCTTTCTAAAACTTCTTTTTTGGTTTCTTTTTTTCCTTTAAGAATCTCATCTAATTTAGTTCTTGCTTGTTCTTTTGATCAAGACAATGGAAAGTTTGCAATAATTGCTTTGATAATTGTTAGCGGATCATCGTGATATTGTTTTAATTCATGCAGATAACCATATCCTAATCTGTATACAAAACCTTTGTTATCTGGTCTCGGCACCCCAATTGATAAGTATTCACCTTTTTTAACTCTTGCTATTGATGTTCTTCATTGTCTTTTTGCATCATTTCTCGACTTTTTCATGTTTTTATTATATCATATTTAAGCATAAAAGCATAATAAATTATATTTTTTTATAAAAAAATATAGCCGCTGAAAACTGAGTGTTTTCGCGACTAAGTGGGAAACGTAGGAAAAGCTGGTACTGTTTTTCATAGAAAAGGCTTATTTTATGCTACTTCTCACTGTGGAATATTGTCTAAAAAGCAAAATACACCAAATAGTTTTTTTGCTAATTCACTTTCAAGAAATATCAAAAAATATGTTACATGAGTTGCAATGCCAATGTTAACAACAAATACAATGTCTAATTTAAAAATATTAATAACCAAAAATGTTTTTGAACAAAACAAGATTTCAGATTTAATTGATAATATAAACTTACTTATCACCCTTCATCAGCGTGGGTTTTTTGGAGGGGAAAATGAAGAAAAATGAAATTTTATTATACAAATATTTTCAAAATTGAATATATGTGTATAAAAAGGGGTCAATTAGAAATGTAAGTTTTAAAAAGTATGAATTATCATTAGATTGAATAATAAAGTTAGCACCAGATGTTAGATTAATTGATTTAGATCGAACAACTTATCAAAGAATATTAAATGATTATGCAAGATATCATGAACGCCAAACAACAACGGATTTTCATCATCATTTAAAAAGTTGTTTACTTGATGCTTTTGATGATGGATTATTAGCAAATGATCCAACAAGAAAAATTGTAATTAAAGGGCGGCCACCCAAAAAGAAAAAAATAAAGTTTTTAAGTCAATTTGAATTGCAACTATTACTAAAAAGTTTGAAATTAAATGAAAAAATAACTCTAGATTGATTGATATTATTGATTGCTAAAACCGGGTTGAGATTTTCTGAAGCAATTGCATTAACACCGAATGATTTTGATTTTTCAAAGCAAATCTTAAACATTTCAAAAACATGAAATTATAAAGAGGATGGTGGTTTTATTCCAACTAAAAATAAATCATCAATTCGAAAAATACCACTTGATTGACAAACAGTTTCGCAATTTAATTCCCTTATTAAGGATTGTGAAAAAGATAAACCAATTTTTATTTTAAAAAACAAAATCTATAATTCAACAATTAATGACATTTTAGAAAGAAAGTGCAAAAAAGCCAATATTCCAATCATTAGTGTTCATGGTCTTCGGCACACACATGCTTCAATTTTGTTATATGCAGGAGTGTCAATTGCTTCTGTGGCAAAAAGATTAGGGCATGCAAGCATGAATACAACCGAAAAAATTTATTTACACATTATAAATGAACTAGAAAATAAAGATATTGATTTAGTAATGCGTTCAGTTTCTAGTTTAAATTAAAAATTATAAAACCCACGTTAGTACATTAAAAATTTAAAATGTACTATTTTTTATAATAAAAATCTGAAACCACATAAATTAATGGCATCAGATTTTAATTTTAAGAAGTATTTTTTCTTTTGTGAAGAATGAATTCTTTAATAAAGTTTTCAATATTAATTCTTTTAACTTTTTCCAAAGGGAATTTCTTGATTTCTGAAATATATTCTCTTACTTGATCATTGTAACTATTTCGACAAAGATTTTGGAGATTATTATTCGCATAAATATCTTCATTTGAATGAATAATATTTTTTAATTCCTTAATATTAACATTCAGATTTTTTGCAAATTCTTCCAACTCTAAATTTTCTTCTTTTTCTTTTAATTCAAACACACATAAATTTAAATCAAAATTTGAAGGAAGTTTTTGATTATTATTCAGGGTTGGTTCTAAACATTGTCTTGCATACTTTTGTTCTGATACAGGGAATTTCAAAATCATCTTATTCAATTCTTCTTTTGTGGCCTGAATTACTTCAATATCATTAGTTTCACTAATTATTTGTGTCAAACTATTGATATATGCTGAATCAACTTTTTCGACAAATTCAGTTGTGATCAAACTATCAATTTCTAAATCAAGATCATCATCAGCATCATCTTCATCAATCTTCATATATTCATATATTGTTTTAAGATCAGCTTCATTTTTTCGAACTTTTAATAAATTTCATGTATCTTTATCAAAATCAATATTTTTATTGTTTTCTCATTCAAAACCTAAAATCTCAAAAGCATTCAAATTCGATTTAATCTTTAGAAATTCTGTTGAAAAATCTTTAACTTGTTTTGCATATTCAAGAAATTTCAAATCATTTACATCTGGCATTTGTGGAATGCTTCCAAAATCATGTATTCCTCATGTTTCAAAAATATTTCTGATTTTTTTGAATGATTCATTAATTTTTGAATAGTATGCAGTAATATCTTTTTGTGTAGAATTTTTTGGATCAATATCAGCATAAATTCTTAATGCTTCATCAAGATTCATTTTCATTTGTAGTGGTGTTCGATAAAAAATCACATTTCCTCAAGGTTTTTCAAACATTGGATCAAATATCCGATTTGTTCTTGAAATTGCCTGAACTAAATGTTCATACTCAAGTTTTTTATCAAAATAGATTGAAGATATTCATTTTGAATCAAAACCAGTTAACATTTGTTCAACAACAATCAATAAATCTAATTTTCTATCATTCGAAAGGTTTAAATAACTGTTTTTGTGTGCCAATCGATTTGACAAATCAATTTTAAAATCAGCATGCTGTTCAAAATCAAATGAAGTTTTAAAATCTAAATTATATTGATCAATTATTCTTTTTATTGAATCATATTTTTTTTCTAAATCTTCATATTTATCTTTTGAAAAATCAATGTTTGGATCAAAAAGCGCCGTTACTTTAAAATCAGTTTGATTTTTTTGATTATACTCTGAAATTAATTCTTGGAAGACATCAAAATATTTGATTGCATCAGAAATACTACTGGTTGCAAAAATTGCACTGAACTTCTTATTTTGATTCAATCTTTTTCAATGATTCAAAATATGCCTTGCAACATTTTTTTTATGACTTAGATTATTAGCTAAAAGTTCAAAATCTCTTTTTTCATTTCTAATCTCATTATCATCAGGATAGATTGTATGAATAATTTTCGACTCATTAGAACTTAGTTCAAAATTATTATCATAATTTGAACTTATTAGATTTTTGAAATCATAATTAAAAATAACATATTCACAATTGAATCCTAATACTTTTTTATCATCAATTGCATTTTTCATTGTATATTTGTGAATCAAGGGTCCAAAATTTTCGTAAGACGTTATTCCATTTTTACTATTTTCTTCAACAATTGGTGTTCCGGTAAAACCAAAGATAACAGCATTTTTTAATGTTTTAATAATTCCTGTATACATATCACCGAATGTTGTTCGATGTGCTTCATCAAAAATAAAAACAATTTTCTTATTTGCAAGTTTATCAAGATCTTCTTTTTTAAAATTGCTTTCATTGATCCGATATTGCTTATAAATTGAACTGACAATAAGTTTCTTTTTTGATGAACTAGAAATTAATTCTTTGAATAAATCTTTTGTTGAATTTGTTTTTTTAACTTCAACATGATTTGAACTTTTGTTCATTTCATGGAATGATGACTGAGTTTGTGTTTCCAATTCAATCCGATCGACAACAAAAACAACAATATCAGCATAATTTCATTCAAGTAATAATTGTGATAATTTATAACTCGTAAGTGTTTTACCTGAACCAGTTGTATGTCAAACAAACCCACCTTTTTGAACGCCATTATTTGGTCCGTTAAAAAATTTTTTTGCAAAAAACATGTTTTGAATTATGTTTACTGCATGATATTGATAACTTCTTAAGATCTTGATTGTACTGTCTGAATAATCAGCAACAGTAAAATCAGCAACCATTCGATGCGCCATTGGAATTGATAAAAAATCTTTAACAATTAATTTTCAATCATTAATTTCAATATTTTTTTCATTCTTTCAAACAAGAAAACTTGTTTGATTTATGTTTGATGGCTTGTATGTATTTGGCATATAAAACATTTGGTTTGGTTTCATTGCAACTAATACTTGAACAAGTTTAAAAAAGCGACTATATAATCCCATTTCTGAGTAATTTTTTAACTGTCTGATTGCATTATTAATATGTAAATTTTCATTTTTTAATTCAATATGAAAAAATGGCATTCCATTAACTAATAAAACCAAGTCAAGTATTCGATCCCCAAGCATTGTTTTTATTTTTACTTGCCTTGCAATTTGATAAATACTATCTCCAGCATTGATTTCTTTTTTACCAAAAATCTTTAAATAAATTTCTTTATTAAAATTATCTATGTCATCTTGATTTGTTCTTTTGATTAAAACTCTTTCACCATTGATAAACATATTTGCATCTGCAATTGAATGAAATGATTCTACTTTGTTCATAATTTGATTCATTTCATCATCATTAAGCTCAACGTTGTTTAAATCTTTTTTATTAATGAAAAAAATGATATTTTTTCAATTTCTAATTAGATCATCTTCATTGATATCTTTTAATATTGTTTTATACCCTTGATTTTCTGAAATTCCTTGTCAACCATTTTTTAAAAGTTCATTAACTAAGTGTTCTTCAAATTCTTTTTCATCTTTAAAAAGCATATTTCTCCTTAAACAAACATCTTATTTAATAGGGTATTTTTAAAGTTTTTTAGCATGTCTAACTTACGCTGATGAAGAGTGATAAGGGAATCCATGTTTTGCAAGAGACTTGAAATTATATTTTTTTCTTCATACTTAGTTGTAATTACTTTAAAATCAGTAAACTTTGATATCCAATGCCTATTATGTCCTTCGGGAATATATTTTAAATTTTTAAGTAAAAGAAAATTAAAATAAATATTGTCATTATTATTGTGATTTGTTAATAATTTCATTGCAGAACTCTTTATTTTGAATGGAAAATCAATAAAATGACTAGATGTTGTAAAATCATCGAAAATAATTATTGGATTAAATTTTGAGACTATTTTGACATTCTCTTTGTCTGTCGTATGCCCAAGAATTAGGGTTTTGCCGGCTGTTAATACCGGAATTCCTTTATCTACATATTTAGAGGATTTAACTATATATTTTGTTGGTTGTTCATAATTTAAAATATTTACCAACTTTTCCTGTTCTCAAGCGTTAGTAAATTCCTTAAATCTTATCATCGGAAATTGATTTTTTTCGTTAGCAAACATTTTATTTAGAAGTCGATTTTTCATATTTTTTAGTACTTCTAACTTACGCTGATGAAGAGTGATAAGGGAATCCATGTTTTGCAAGAGACTTGAAATTATATTTTTTTCTTCATACTTAGTTGTAATTACTTTAAAATCAGTAAACTTTGATATCCAATGCCTATTATGTCCTTCGGGAATATATTTTAAATTTTTAAGTAAAAGAAAATTAAAATAAATATTGTCATTATTATTGTGATTTGTTAATAATTTCATTGCAGAACTCTTTATTTTGAATGGAAAATCAATAAAATGACTAGATGTTGTAAAATCATCGAAAATAATTATTGGATTAAATTTTGAGACTATTTTGACATTCTCTTTGTCTGTCGTATGCCCAAGAATTAGGGTTTTGCCGGCTGTTAATACCGGAATTCCTTTATCTACATATTTAGAGGATTTAACTATATATTTTGTTGGTTGTTCATAATTTAAAATATTTACCAACTTTTCCTGTTCTCAAGCGTTAGTAAATTCCTTAAATCTTATCTTTGGAACCATATTTTTTTGCGACACTATTTACCCTCCAAAATGTTTATTAATTCATTAATTGCTTGCATATCACTTTCATCACCTTTTAAATCTGAAAGCAAATTAGCTAATTGCGCTTCTGTATCTTTGATTTGTTTATTTATATCATTTAATGTAAATTTATATTTATCTGATAATTTTTCAAATTTTGATACATAGTCATTAATAATATCCATGCCTTTTTGTTTGATTTGCTCAACTAAATCTTTTGTTCATTTTGCAATTAAAACATCATAAATTTCTTCTTCAGATAAACTTAAATATTTTTCAAGTGACAAATCAATCAATTCATTTTTTAATGGATTAATTTTTTGTTTTTTTAATGTGGAAATTTCATTCAAAATTGTTGCCATATTTATGATTCTTTTTTCAAATGAATCATCATCAAAATTTATTTTTTCTTTAAGAAAAGATTTTGCTAATACTGAAATTTGATTATCTTTAAATTGATCTTTTTCAAAATCATAAATATCTTCATTTTTTTCATCTTCTTCAATTAACTTACATGCTTCATCTAGTTGAGCATTTAGATTTTCTAAATCTGATTCAAATTGATTTAAAGCTTTATGCTTGTCTTTAAAATAAAGATCCTCTATCAATTGACGTGAAATAAAATCTGATTTTCAATCAACAATTTTTGCATTTTTGCCACTTTTTGTTCGTTCATATTCATTTTCTAAAATATCTTTATGAGTAATATTCTTATTTGCTTCATTATAACTATAAATTAGTTCAAGATCATTTGTAATTTTGTCGACATTGTTAACAATAATTTGATAAATATCATAAATATCAAGAAGTTCTATTTTTTCAAAATCATTAAAAATAAAATCAGATAAATTTTCTTCAATGTCAGGTTTTTTATCATTTAGCATATTTTTAAATGAAGGAATGATTTGCTTAATGTGATTTACTAATAAGTTAGCATTCATTTCATATTTATTTAAATATTGCTTAATATCATTATCTTCAAGAATTATTTGGCGAATATTATCATTTTCATTATTGATAATTTGATAATAATCATTTGCATTTAAACTAAAAATTTTATTTTTTATTTGTGGAAATGTCGCAAAAAATTGATCATATTTTGCCATTTCTTCCAAGGAAATACCACCAAACATTGAAGAATACAAATCATATTCTTCAGGTTTTTTAAAATTATCAATATATCTTGAAATATTTAAATTAAAATCATTTTGTTTAATTTCTTCATATGAAACTAATCTTGATAAATTTGAAACTTCAATTTTATTATTTACAATATCAGAAATTTTTTTGATATGTGAATGCGAAAATTTATTATTTTTGCCATCTTTAATATATAACTGTGAGGCGTCTACAAAGAAAATATCACGCCCAGTTCTTTGTTTTTTTAAAACCATAATAATCGTTGGAATACTTGTTCCATAAAACATGTTTGCTGGTAAGCCGATAATTGTGTCAATTTGTCCTTTTTTTACAAGCGTTTCACGAATTTGTTTTTCACTATTTCCCCGAAATAAAACACCATGCGGAAGCACTATTGCCATGATTCCATTTGGTTCTAAATGATATAAATCATGCAATAAGAATGCATAATCAGCTTTGGATTTAGGTGCAATTCCATATTCAGCATATCTTGGATCAGATTTTCAATTTTCACTTTCTCATTTTTGTGAATATGGAGGATTTGAAACAACTGCATCAACTGCTAAAAATTCATATTGTGATGGATCATTATTTTTAAAAATAGGCCAATCATCTTCCAATGTATCGCCTTTACGCACATTAATATCAGCTATATTAATATCTTTCATTATTAAATTCATTTTTGTTAAATTATAAGCATCATCTTTTATTTCTTGTGCATAATATGTAACAGGGTTAAGATCAGCATTTTCTTTATACTTTTTAAACTCTTGTCCGATATTTAATAGTAATGAACCAGATCCAGAAGTTGGGTCGTATATTTTAATTTTTTCGCGATCTTTCAAATAAAAAGCAATAATTTTAGACATTAAAACAGAGACTTCATGCGGGGTATAAAATTCACCACTTTTTTTCCCAGCAGTTGAGGCAAATCTTGCAATTAAATATTCATATATAAAACCAAGAACATCATATTCTTGTTTTCTTGTTGGAATCTCACTAATAATTTCAATTAATTTATTAACAGTTGTATTTTGGTCTTGAGTTGTTGTTCCCAATTTCCCTAACCCTGTTTCAAATTTTAAAAAAACATCTTCAAATAATACCTTATATTTTTCATTGATTGTTTTATTAAATTCCGTAAATGCATCACGAAATAATTTAATGTCAAAATTATTTTTGTTTTCTTCATGTAATCATGTATTAAATAAATTTCTATATTGAATAAAATATCCATTTTGGTCAATAAAATTTTTCTTAATACTTTCAATTTCCTCTTTATTTTGCAAGCTTTTAGTTTTTTCAAAATCTATACTATTTAGATCAAGTTGATTATCAAAATACTTTAAATCATCTTTATCAATACCACCTTCAAACAATAATTCTGTTTGCTTGTCAGATAAATATTTATAAAGAATTAAGCTTAAAATGTAATCCTTATACTCATGTGCTTCTAAATTTCTTCTTAAATTATTAGCAGCTTCCCAAATTTTTGTAGCTAGTTGTTGTTTTGTAATTTTTTTATCCATTATTATTTCCTTACACATCTTAAAATCATATTAATTTTCTAATTAGTTTAAACTTATAAATTATTTTAAAGAATGATACTTTATTAAAAAATCTCAAAATATCAAATAAAATTATATTTTACCTCGTGTTTTTATCTTAAATTTTATTGAACGAAGATAATAATCTTAATTTTTTTTAATAAAAAACATAGTCTTTTTTTGACTATGTTATTATTTTGCATTTTTCATTGAACGCATAACTTGTCTAATTTGTGCTTCTGAAGCCTTACGTCCCATTTGTTGAAACATTACCCGAATCATTTTTTCATTGATTGGAGGGTTTTCTTTTAAATGTTTTTCAAATTTTTTCTTAGTAATGTATACTGCCAAAAATGCAGCAACTGCCGCAAAAATTAATGGCAATAAAACTAATAAAACAATTCCTCAAGTAGGCATTTTTTTCCTCACTATTTTTTAATTTCTTTTACGAACTCTTGCAATGATTAACAAAATAATTATTGGTATTACAAGCAAAATAAGAACACTTAAAAAGAAAATTTTTGCCCAAAATTTGTATGCATTTGTTTTCTCTTTGTTAAATTCTTCATAACTCATTACTTCATCACCAAAATAAACTTGGATATCCGTAATTTTTTTCTTCCGGTATATTGTTGCAATAATAAATACCAATATTATTGTTAGCATTATACCACAAATGCTATAAACCAAAACATTTGGATTTGCAAATGAATTATGAATTCATTTCTGAAAATCAAGTAGTCCCCACTTTTGATCTTTTATGCCCCAAAAAATTAAGGTAAATACTCCTAAATAAAATATCAAAGCTACAACTAATCAAGTTCTTCTTGCTTGTCTTTTAATTAATTTTAAATACAAATTTTTAATATAAGTTGGAACACTGAAATCATTTCTTTTGATTTTTTCCCGATAATAATAAAAAGTTTTTTTAACAAAGATGAAATCATTTAAATTTAAAAAGAAATAAGGAATTGAAATTGCAATTAAAATTACAGGCAAAACATATCATCCCCAAGGAATCTTTGTCACATTTTCATCTTTAATTAGATTATTAAATAAATCTTTTGCAAATGCAAATAATAAACAAGTTATCAATGAAAATAAAAATATTAAACTAAAAATTATTAAATTTGCTTGCTTAAATTTTTTTTCACCATTAAGAAGTTTATAAATATGATTAGGAATAATTCCCTCTGGATCAAGTGTTTTTTTGTGAGATATGTTAGTTGCTTGATTAAATGGCAAAACATTAGTAGCATTAACTAATTGAACTTCGTTAATGATTTTATTTTCATTGCTTTCAGACGTAATGATTGGTTTAATTTCCATATATCAAGACTTTATTTCCTTTTTAATTTAATTAATTTTTTTTGTTATTTGAACTATCAGTTTTTAAAATTGCTAAAAATGCTTCTTGTGGAACTTCAACACTGCCAATTTGTTTCATGCGTTTTTTTCCTTCTTTTTGTTTCTTAAGCAATTTTTGGCGTCTTGTGACATCACCTCCATATAATTTGGCTGTGACATCCTTACGATATGCTTTGATTGTTTCTCTTGCTATAATTTTACCCCCAATTGCAGCTTGAATTGGAATTTCAAAGTTTTTTCTTGGAACAACCTCTTTTAATTTCTCAGCTAATTCACGACTTTTAGGATATGCAAAATCACGATGAGCAATTAAAGCTAAAGCATCAATCTTTTCGCCATTTAACATAATATCAACTTTAACTAAATCACTTTCACGCAAACCAATATGCTCATAATCAAATGAAGCATAACCTTTGGAATAACTTTTCATTAAATCAAAGAAATCAAAAATTGTTTCATTCAATGGTAATTCATAAATTAAACGGCGGCGCTTATCATCAAGATATTCAATGTCAATATATTTACCTCGTTTTGATTGACATAATTCCATGATTGCGCCAAGATATTCTTCTGGCAGCATAATTGAAGCTTTAATATAAGGTTCTTCAATTGTTTTAATCAAACTGCGATCAGGAAATAAAGAAGGATTTGTAATATATTCAACATTGCCATTTGTTAATGTAATCACAAATTCAACTGATGGCGCTGTTGCTAAAATATCTAAATTAAATTCTCGCTCAAGCCTTTCTTGTAAAACATCCATATGTAACAAACCTAAAAAACCAATACGGAAACCAAAACCTAAAGCTTTTGAAGTTTCAGGTTCTCAAACAATTGATGAATCTGACAAACTAATTTTTTCAAGCGCATCTTTTAGTGCATTATAATCACGGGTGTCAACAGGATAAAAACCTGTATAAACAACTGGTTTCATTTTTTTATATCCAGGTAAAGGGGTTTGCACTGGGTTTTTAACAAGTGTAATTGTATCCCCAACAGCAACACTTTTTACATCCCGAATTGAAGCAGCAATTCAACCAACTTCGCCAGCAGATAGTTTTTCTTTTTTTTCTTCGTTTGGATTTTTTACTCCAAGTTCGGTAACAATATAATTTTTCTTTGTTTGCATAAAATAAATTTCATCACCGACACTAATTTCACCATTAAAAATCCGCGTATAAATTACAACACCACGGTAATTATCGAAATAACTATCAAAAATCAAAGCTTCAAGTGGTTTACTTTTATTTGCTTCTTTTGGACATGGAATTCTTTCAATGATTGCTTGCACAACTTGATCAATATTAATTCCTGTTTTGGCTGAAATTAAAATTGCATCTGAGGCATCAATGCCAATGATATTTTCAATCTCTTTCTTTACCCTTTCAGGATCGGCACTTGGTAAATCAACTTTATTGATAACAGGAATAATTTCTAAATTGTTTTCAATTGCTAAATAAACATTTGCAAGCGTTTGTGCCTGAATTCCCTGTGTTGCATCAACTAATAAAAGTGCTCCTTCACAAGCAGCTAAACTTCGACTCACTTCATAAGTAAAATCAACATGACCAGGTGTATCAATCAAATGAAATAAATAATCTTTATATTTAATTTGTACAGCATTTAATTTGATTGTAATACCTCTCTCTTGTTCAAGATCCATCGAATCCAAAATTTGGGGTTTTAATTCCCTTTTACTAACTGTTTGTGTAAATTCTAGAATTCGATCTGCTAGTGTACTTTTACCATGATCAATGTGCGCAATAATTGCAAAATTTCTAATTTTTTGGTTTGTCATATTTTTATAATTATAGTTATAAAAACATCTTTTAGCAAGATTTTCAAACCATATTAAAAAATAATCAAATGAACTTAATTTTTAAATCTAAAAACTATAACGAATTAAATTCAAAAAAAATAAATAAAAAAAGTTAATTTTAAAATTTGGCATTTTTTAAAACTTTTAAAAATATAAGTTAAAATTTTTGGCATTTGTATTTCTAATTATTAAAAGGGTTTAAATAAAAATGAATAAAAATAAAAATTTATTATTGGTCTTTCAAGTGCGACAGCTATAGTCGTTCCTGTGATTGGAATTACTTTAGCTGCCACACTAATTAAAAAAAATAACAATAAAAATTTAGAAAATATTGTTTTAAATGATGAAACAAATAAAAATAATGATGTAAATGAAATTATGATGAATGAAGAAAACCAAATTGTTGCCAAAAATTTAGATGAATATATTAAGAATAAAAATCTTGGTTTAATCATTACAGCAAACAATAATCCAACCAAAGAAGAAATTATTAGTGCAATCAAAAAATTCAATGAGAATCTTAACAATGATTTTTTTGATGATTTAGAAATTTCGTAACCTTCAAAAAATAAAACAACAATTAATGTCAAAAATCAAAACAATGAGATTGAAGTTACTTTTCGAGCAAGAACACAAAATGAACAAGAAAAATATGATGAAGAAACTATTGAACTTGTAAAGAATTTATGAAATAAAGAATTTCAAAATAAAATTACAACTGTTGACACATTTGAAGAAATTTTTGAAAATTTAAAAGCAAAATTAGATCGTGAAGATACAAAATTTAGAATCTCTGATGAGAATAAAAAGATAACTCCAAAAGCTAAACAAGACGCAAACGAGGACAAAGAAGAGATTGAATTTTCAGTTGGAACCAAAACTCTAAAACTTGATTTAGGAATGGTAACCCCTGGTAAAAAAGCAACAAAATATATTGATAAATTTGGGAAAGAAAAAACTACTTTTGATTTTAATTTATCAAATTTAGATGCAACTGAGATTACTCAAATTGGTTACCATCATAACAAAGATGAGTTTAGAATTATAACTTTTCCTAAAACAATAAAAAAAGTACCAAACAAATTGCCATCAATAATTACAAGTCTAGAAGAAGCTTTCAAAAACAACCAAAATGAAAAAATTGAAGGTATTGAAGATTGAGATACTTCAAATATAACTTCAATGTCAAACACATTTTATAATGCTAATTCCTTCAATCAGGATATTTCAAATTGAAAAACAAATAAGGTAACAACAATGCGAGCAATGTTTTATTTTGCCAATAAATTCAATCATGATATTTCAAATTGAAAAACAAATGAAGTTACTGGCATGGCATTTATGTTTCATAATGCAACACATTTCAATCAACCAATTGGAAAATGGAATACTTCAAAAGTTACTGATATGAGTTTTATGTTTACTAATGCAACTAATTTTAATCAAGAACTCAAAGAATGAAAAACAGAAAATGTGACAGATATGTCTTATATGTTCTATAATGCAATAGCATTTGACAAAATTATAAATAATTGGAAAGTAGAAAAAATAAAAGACTATTCTGAATTTGCTAAAAATTCACCTATGAATAATAAACAAAATAATCTTCCTGAAAAATTTAAAAAATCAATGATAACAACTAATTCACAACAACAATAAATATTAAAAAAGATATAACTTCACATCTAAGAAAAAGTTATATCTTTTTTATTTTCATATTTTTATGATCTGGCGGGCAATAAGGGATTTGAACCCTTGCGAGCTATTAACTCCTAGCAATTTTCGAGACTGCCCCCTTAAGCCACTTGGGTAATTGCCCATATTTTTCAAAAAAATTATATATCTTATTTTAAATAAGCAATTAAATAAAATAAACCTAAAAATTAATTTAAATAATAAATAATTAACAAATAAAATATTGTTTTAAATAATTTTATTTAAAAATAACAATTTAAAATTGCTATAAAATTTTTAAATATGACTCCAAATAAAGAAAGAAAATCTAAAAAAAACAATGAAGAGCAAGTTATAGAAAATAACGATCATTTACTGCAAACATCAATGAAAAATGGGTTGAATAAAGAAGACGTTTTAGAAAGGCAAAAAAAGTTTGGATTAAATAAATTAAAACAAACTAAAAAGATCAATCCATTTTTAGTTTATTTAGGTCAATTTAAAGATGTTTTGGTTATTATCTTATTATGTGCTGCATTGCTTTCGTATGTTTTAGCAATTGTTAGTGGTATCAATAAAAATTGAGTCTTTAACACTGAATTAATTGTTGAATTTGTTGAACCAACAATAATCTTATTTGTTGTTTTAACCAATTCCTTGATTGGTGCTATTCAAGAAATAAAAAGTGCTAAGGCTGTTGATTCATTGTCAAAATTAAATCCACTCAAGGCTAAAGTTATCAGAAATAACAATTTAATTTTAATTGATTCAGAAGAAATTACAATTGGTGATATTGTTATGATTGAAGCAGGTGATGTAATCCCTGCAGATGGATACTTGACTTTTTCATCAAATTTGTCAGTAATTGAAGCTTCATTAACTGGTGAAAGTGAACCATCATTAAAAGATTATTTAGCAAAAAAGAATCTTAATCTGGCAATTGCTGAGCGGAAATTTATGGTTTATTCATCTTCAATTGTAGCAACGGGAACTGGTTATTTTGTTGTTAGTGCAATTGGTGAACAAACAGAATTAGGAAAAATTTCAACAATGGTTAGCAAACAAAAAGAAGCTTTAAGTCCACTACAAAATAAAATCAATAAATTGGGAAAAATTTTTGGTTATTTAGGAATTGGATTATTTTTATGTAGTGTACTTATGCAAATTCTTTTTGCTATTCCAAATACAGCGTACTACAAAGAATTATACTTTTGAAGCAATGTAATTGTTAATGGTGTTTCTTTGTCAGTTGCCGCAATTCCAGAGGGATTAATTGCTTTTACTTCAATTATTCTAGTGATTGGCATCCAAAGAATGGCAAAGCAAAATGCAATTGTTAAAGATTTAATGACAGTGGAAACACTGGGAAGTTGTAGTGTAATTTGTTCAGATAAGACAGGGACATTAACTCAAAATAAAATGACAATTGTTGATTTATTCACATTGAATGACCAAAAATTTAGTGATATTCCAAATCAACAAATGAATAAAAATTTTTTAAAATTGATTGAATATGGTTCAATGTGCTCTGAAGCAAATTTAATTTTCAAAAACAATGAAGAAAAAACAATTGGTGATCCAACTGAAGTTGCTTTTTTGTATCAATTAAAAAAATATTCAGAATTTAAAGAAAAAAAACTTTTAGATACTCAATACCAAAGAATTTTTGTATTGCCTTTTGATTCAGAACGTAAATCGATGACCTCAATCAATAAAATCAATAATAAATTGATTGTTATTGTTAAGGGAGCACCAGATATTTTAATTAAAAAATTAAATAATTCAAGCATTGAAAAGAAACAAATTTTAACAATTAATGATCAATGATCAAATGAGGCATTTCGGGTTTTAGCAATTGCTTCAAAAGAAATTACAGAAAAAGAATTTAATAATCTTTTACAAAAAAATTCAGAAGAACAAATAAACTATTTAGAAAATAATCTTTATTTTGATGGACTAGTTGCAATGATTGATCCCCCAAGACAAGAAGCCAAAGAAGCAATTGAAATTTGTCAAAGAGCAGGAATAAAACCGATCATGATTACTGGGGATAATATCAATACTGCAGTTGCAATTGCAAGAAGTTTGAATATCTACAAAACTAATGATTTAGCAATTACAGGAGATGAGTTACAGAAATTTAGTGACGAAGAATTAATTGCTAATGTTGAAAAATATAGTGTTTATGCTCGTGTTGCACCAAATGATAAATTAAGAATTGTCAATGCTTTACAAAAAAAAGAAAAAATTGTTGCAATGACAGGGGATGGTGTTAATGATGCTCCTGCCCTAAAAACAGCAGATATTGGTTGTGCAATGGGGAAAACTGGAACTGAGGCAGCAAAACAAGCTGCAAATATGGTTTTAGCAGATGATAATTTCTCAACGATTGTATCTGCTGTTAAAAATGGTCGTTCAATTTATCAAAAAATTAAAAATGTTATTCAAAATTTATTAATTACATCAATTGCCGAAATTATTCTTGTTTTATTTGGATTATTAATTTTCGGACTAATTTTTAAAAATTGGGAACAATTAAGAGGAAAGGATATTTATATTCTTTCAGCCACACAATTGCTATGAATCAATTTATTTACTCATGGTTTTCCAGCCATTGCATTAGGATTGCAAAATTCTAAAGAAAATTACATGAATAATTTACCAATTGCAAAAAATGAATCAATTTTTGCAAGAAACATGGGTTGAAACACATTATGACAAGGAATATTGGTTGGAATAATTTCAATGGTTGGCTATTATTTGGGTGCTTTATGGGCAAAAAATAATGGTGATAATGGTCAAGACATTCTAAAAGCTGCATCAACAACTGCCTTTTTGGTTTTAGGTATTGCTGCAACATTTAACTCAATAAATCTGATGTCAAAAAAACCAATTATTTTTTCTAATCCATTTTATTATTGAAAAGTCTATTTTTCAGTAATATTCTCATTAGCATTTTTATTACTAGTTGTTTTTGTTAAAAAAATCTCAATTGCTTTTAAAGGATATGAAGAAATACTTAATTCACCACAGTTGATTGCATATGGTCTTGGTTTACCACTTGTTTTAATTCCTATATACTTCAGTCATAAAATGATTCTTTTATGAATTGAAAATAAAAAAAACAAACTAATAAAAAATACCAAAATAAATTAAAGATACATAAAAAACTTAAATAATTTATATTAAGGAGAAAAAAATGTTTGATCCAATTGAACCATACAAAAAAGGATATTTAAAAGTAAGTGATATTCATCAAATTTATTATGAAGAAGTTGGCAATCCAAAGGGTAGTCCAATTTTGTTTGTGCATGGTGGTCCGGGTGGAGGAATTTCTGAATCAAGTCGCCAATATTTTGATCCAAAACATTACCGAATTATTCTTTTTGATCAAAGAGGATGTGGCAAATCACTTCCATCAGCTGAAATTAAGCAAAATACTACACTTGATTTGGTAAATGATATTGAAGCTTTAAGAATTCATTTAAATATTGAAAAATGAATTTTATTTGGAGGATCATGAGGGTCATGTTTAAGTTTAATCTATGCAATCAATTATCCTAATGCTACTAAAGGATTAATTCTTCGGGGAATTTTTTTAGGTCGTGATGAAGACAATGAATTTTTATACCAAAAAGGAACCTCTTTTTTTATGCCAGAAGCATTTGATGAATTTTCTTCATTTGTTTTACCCGAAGAAAGAAATGATTTAATTAAGGCATATCATAAGTACTTAAATAGCAATGACATTGACATTGCCTACAAAGCTGCATATCATTGAGCAAAATGAGAACTTGGAGCCGTTGCAATTGAACAACTTCCTGACATTGAAACAATTTTAATGGATAACAAAGCAAATCTAGAACTTGCAAGAATTGAAAACCATTATTTCATTAACCATATTTTCTTGGAAGATAATTATATTTTAAAAAATATTGCAAAAATTAAAAACATCCCAACTATTATTGTTCATGGACGATATGATTTAATTTGCCGTCCTGAAGGAGCATACTTATTGCATAAAAATCTTCCAAATTCAAAATTGCAAATTGTCACAGGAGGGCATTCTTCAAAAGAAGAAAAAATAGCAACTGCATTGATTGAAGCAACTGAAGAATTTAAAAGTTTATAAATAAAATTGAAATCAATAAAATTCAATATAAAACATTCAAAAAAATCAAGGTTATGCAATATTTGACCTTGATTTTTTATTGATGTAATATAATTTAAATTAATGGCTGAAATTATAAAATTATTAAATTCGGATTATGAAGAGTGCATTGAATATTTATTAGATAAATATGGATTTGTTCCAGGCAATTATTTTTATATTTTAGGAAATAATTTAATTTCTGTAAACAATGATTTTAAAAAAGCAAACCAAGGACTTTATGTTCATCATATTGATGAAAATGAAAATGGATTTTTATCAAACAATCAAGCAATTATACACCATCCACAATATCAACCATTTGATAAATTGGTTTATTGTAATCTTTTAGAGCGTCTTGTTTTACATATTAAAATTTTTAAAAAAACTAATTATTTAAATGAGACAATATTCAAATTTATTATTCCTGAATTGAATGATATATATTCAAATATCGAATATCAATCACAGAAAAAGAAAAATGTTGCTAAGCTTGTAAAACCATTCAAAAATGAATATTTTCAATGTCTAAAATTATTGAATTTAAATTCAAAGAAAAAAGTTGATTCAATTTTAAGTTCAAACAAAGATAATGAAAAAATTGGTTGAAACATTGAAAAAAATCAAAAATTATTCAAAGAAATAAAAGCCTTTTTGAAATATGATAATCTTCCTTTGGGCAATGAAAAAGATCTTAATCAATTACAAAAAAATAAACAAATTAATTTTACAAACAAGAATTCAAATAAGCAAAACAAAAAAAGCAATGTTTGAAAAATATTTTTAAGTTTATTTATCCCTGCTATTTTGTCAGCAATAATTTTTACAATTTGATCAATTGCAAAATAAAGACTTTTATTTTCATAATTGTCTTTTTTTATAAACTTTTTTTAAAACATATAAATATACACGCTTAATTCTTGAAGCACTATATCTTTTTGAAGTGCATAATTCTATAAATTCATCGTATGAATTTGCAGCGATATTTTTTTTAAATAAATTTTCCATTCCTTCGGAAACAAGCATAATATTTGCTAATTTTTTTGCATCAATTTTTTTAACAATTTTTTGAAATTTTTTATAAGTATCTTCGATTCTTTTAATTTTTGTTATACTCATAGGTGAATATAAAGATATATCTTGATTATTTTTGATCATTTCTCGAAGTTTAGTTCCTGAAGCATAAACTAATGAAACTTCATTTGATGCATGTGAAACTGTTCTTTTGATGCAATCTAGTTTAATCTCTAAGGTATTATTGATGATAAATTTTGTGTATTCAAATCCTAAAATATCTTGTGGAATTTCTTCTTCTTTCAAAAATAATTTTAGTGATTCATAACAAGCAAAAATAAATGAGCGACCAGTTTTTAAAATTTTTTTAACATTTTGATCATAAATTACTTGATTGTTTTTAAGTTTTTTTGCCGCATTAAGATATTTATTTATATCATCTGAATCAGATGCACCAAAAACTAATAGATCAATCTTTTTTTTGATTAATTTTTTAATTGCATTTTTTGCAAAGATATGAGCGGCTTGTGTTGAGGTTTGAAAATCTAACTTAATAACCTGATCAACACCATATTTCTTACAAATTCTTTTTCTTTTTTGAAATGAAGCGCAAGCAATTTCACCACGTTGTGTGTAATTGGATGAAAGCGCAACAATAAGTTTTGCATCTGGATATTTTTTTTTAATTTGATTAATTAAATAAATATGACCATTATGAAACGGATTAAATTCTGCAATTAAACCAATTTTTTTCATCCCTAAACCTCGCTTCATAAACACATTAATTAGAAAAATAAGATTTTTCTAAATTAAATTATAATAGTATAATTAAATATGAAACACTTTTTTATTGTGATAGGAAACATTAAAGAAGTTATTTTATTTATCTTGAAAAAAACGAAATAATTGATTTCAAATGATAGGACAAAATTATGAGCGATTTATCAATAAAAAATGTAGCTAAAAAGCTAAACATTAATGAAATGCAAGTATCAGAAACTCTAAAATTATTAAATGAAGGTGCAACAATTCCTTTTATTTCACGTTATAGAAAACAACAAACTGGTGGACTTGATGAAGAACAAGTTTCTAAAATTAATGAACTATACGAATATGATGTTGAACTTTTAAAAAGAAAAGAATATGTTAAGTCAATTTTAGAAGAAAAGGGTTTATTAACTGAAGAAATTGCAAAAAAAATTGCCACTGTTGAAACCAAACAAGAAATTGAAAATATTTATGAACCATTCAAAGTTGGTAAAAAAACTAAAGCAACAGAAGCATTAGCATTAGGACTAGGACCGCTAGCTGATTTGATCATGACAAACAAAGATGAAACATTCAATGTTTACAAAGAAGCAGCAAAATACGTTAACAATGATACATTAAAAAACATTGATCAAGTTCTTGAACAAACTAAATTCATTATTGCTCAAAATATTTCTCAAGATATTCATGTTCGGGAATATGTTAAAGACCAGTTAATGAATTATGGTTTTATTGTTACCAAGAAAAAAAATACTGAGGATGAAAAAGAAACATTTAAACAATATTATGATTATTTTGAAAAAGTCAAATCAATTCCAAATCATCGGATCTTAGCAATCTCGCGGGGCGAGGAAAAAAAGATTTTATCTTACACAATTGAATACAATGAAAAAGTTGTAATTTATTATTTAAATAACAAATTCTTTATCAATCGAAGAACTGCAAAAATTGTCAATGAAGCAATTAAGGATGCCTTAGACCGATTAATTTTTCCATCAATCATTCGGGAAATTAAAACTGATTTATTTAAACGAGCTGAAGCTGAAGCAATTGAAATTTTTTCAAAAAATCTTGAAGATTTATTGTTATCACCTGCAACCAAAAACAAAAATATTTTAGCAATTGATCCTGGATATGCCAATGGTTGTAAATGTGTTATGATTGATGCAAATGGCAATTACTTAGATGGTTTTATTATTTATCCTTTTGCAGGTTCAAAAGAAAAATTTCTTGAAGGTGTTAAAAAAGTTCATGAAATGCTAAATAAATATCCTGTTGATTTAGTTGTTATTGGTAATGGAACAGCGAGTCGTGAAAGTGAAGAATTTATTGATAAATTACTAAAATCAAGAAGAAGTAATAATCAAAATCTAAATACCAAATTTGCAATTGTTAGTGAAGTTGGCGCCTCAGTTTATTCAGCTTCAAAAATTGCACACGAAGAATTTCCAGACTTTGATTTAGAATATCGTTCAGCAATTAATATTGGAAGAAAGTTCCAAGACCCACTAAATGAATTAATCAAAATTGATCCAAAATCATTAGGTGTTGGACAATATCAACATGACGTCAATCAAAAAGAATTAGCAAATAAGCTTTCATTTAAAGTTGAAAAAGTTGTTAACATGGTTGGAGTTGATTTAAACACAGCAACAAAATACATTTTAGAATATGTTTCAGGTCTTTCAAAAAACATTGCTCAAAACATTGTTGATTACCGGAATGAAAATGGCTTGTTTAAATCAAGAGATGAATTAAAAAATGTTAAGGGATTAGGCACTAAAGCATACGAACAATCAGCAGGTTTTTTAAGAATTTATGACTCAGAAAACTTTTATGATAAAACAAATATTCATCCTGATTTATATGATTTAGCTGATCAAGTTGTAAAAACTTTGAAGATTAATCTTCAATCAATTGATAAAGAAAAACTTCAAAATGTTGATAAACAAGAACTAGCAAAAAAATTGGATGCAAGTGAATATGATATCAATCTAATTATTGATTCATTAATTGCTCCTGGGAAAGATATTAGAGATGACAAAATGGGATTCATTGTCAATGAAAAGATTTTAAAATTTGAAGATATTCAAATTGGGCAAGAAATCATTGGTCAAGTTCAAAACATCACAAATTTTGGAATTTTTGCATATATTGGTTTGAAAGAAAATGTTTTAATCCACATTCGAAATATGAAAAAATCAGATGACCAATTCATTATTCATCCAAGTGAATTAGTTTCAATTGGGGATAACTTAAATATCAAAATTATTGACATTGATCAAACAAATAAAAAAATTCAAGGAAAAATTATTTGATAAAATCGATTATCTAAATATCTAAAAATACTTAAATTTAAATATTTGTTTTAAAAATGATAAAATTATTACATACTATTTTTAATTGATGAATTAAAAGGAGTTGGGATCTTCCCAATTCTTTTTTGATAAAGTATAAGAAATTATTAAGGAGAAAAAATGAGCATGAAACCTAGTAATATGGCAACAAAATCTAATGAAATCTTTAATGCAATTTACAACGTTTCACAAATAAAAAAGATTGATGAAGAAATTGTAATTAAACTTCTTAGAGGCGCTGTTGAACAAGTTATCTTAGGTCAATATGATCCCGATGCGGAACTTGAATTTATTATTGACAAAGAAAATCGTGATTTCAAAGTTATTAATCACACAAAGATTGTCACTGCTAAACCTGAAACAGATGATGAAAAAGATAACTTTTGTCCATGCATTGAAATCACCATTGAAGAAGCTAAAAAAATTGATCCTTCAATTGAGGAAGGTGATTTAATTTCTGCTGAAATTGATTTTGAACGCTTTGCTAAAAAAGATTACCAAAAAATTTTAAGTATTTTTAACCAACAAATTCGGGAACTTGAAAAACAAATGACATATGAAAAATACATTAATTTAATCGGTAGTGTTGTCAAAGCAAAAATTACAAACATGACAAAATCAGGAACACTAATGGAATTGTATGATGGTGTTGTTGCTTATATGCCATCATCAACAAGCAACCTACGTTTATTAGCAAACCTAAGACCAGGTGATCTATTAGATGTTTATATTGAAGAAGTTAAACAAGAATCAAAAAATGCTCAAGTTATTGTTTCTTCAGTTGAATCAAAACTTCTTAACAAATTATTTGAACAAGAAATTCCTGAAGTTGCAGCCGGTTATATTGAACTTGTTAAAATTGTAAGAATTCCTGGTGAAAGAGCAAAAGTTGCAGTCAAGAAAACTGAATTAGCACCTTTTGGTCTTGAGGAATTAGGTTCAATCATTGGTCGAAACTCAGACCGAATTGATGCAATATCAAGACAATTAAACCATGAAAAAATTGATGTTGTTTTATATGATGAAGATAAGAAAAAATTTGTCATGAATGCAATTAGTCCTTCAAGAGTAATTGATATCATTCACAAAAAAGATTCAACACCACAATTCAATAGTTTTATTGTCGTTGTCCCAAATGCACAACATACATTGGCAATTGGCAAAAAAGGCCAAAATGTTAGATTAGCATCCGAATTAACAAAAACTCGTTTAGATATCATTAGTCAAGCACAAGCTGACCAAATGGGAATTCAATATTCATTTGAAAATGCGAATATTTCTGAAGAAGAATCAAAACTAAGATATGAGGGCAAAAAACTAAATCTTAAACCATTTGCAAAAACTCAAAGAAGACCATATAGTGCACCTGATTATTCATTTAATATTTCTGAATTTGATGAAGATTTAGCTGAACTAAGACAAAAAGCACAACAAACCGAAAAGGTTTTTGAAAGACAATTTTATGATGCAAATATTGATGAAGAAATTGAAAAAGCATTGTATGAAATTCAAAATGAATTGAATTATTCGAAAGAAAATGAAGATGATGATTTTGATGTTTATTCAGAAGATGTAACTAAAAAAGAAAACAAAAGCAAAGAAAAAATTGAAGCTGATTATGAAAAGATTACTTCAACAAAAATGAAAGACTTTAAAAAAGATGCTGATTTAAGTGCTGGGTTAGAAAATCTTGATTTAAGCGATTTAGATGATGAAGATTGATAAAAAATACACACGCAAATCAATTGTTGATGGAAAAATTTATCCAATCCAAAAACTAGTACGATTTGCAAAAATAAATAATGAATTTTATTTTGATCCAGATATAGAATTAAAAGGCAGAGGAACATATTGTTTAGACAATTTAGAACAAATTAATATCCTGTTTAAAAAACATTTATTAAATAAAGCCTTTAGACAAAATATTGACCAAGAAATATACGAAAAATTATGAAAAGAGGTGGAAATATGGCTAAACAAAAAAACAACAAACGAGCTTCCAATGTAGAAATTATCAAAGGAAAATTAAATAAAGTTGAAACAAAAATCCAAGATAATGTATTTATTTTTAGTGGACCTTTAACGATTGCTGAATTTAGTTCCAAAATTAATCAAACAGCAGCAAAAATTTTGACTTACTTTTTTAAAAAAGGGATTATGAAAACAATTAATACTTTTTTAAATGAAGAAGAAATTGCTGAACTTTGTTTACTTTATAACTTGGATTTCAAAAAAGAAGAAAATGTTGATGCAGAAAATTTATTTGATAAATTGGAAATTGTTGATGATCCAAATGATTTATTTTCACGCCCACCAATTGTTACAATTATGGGACATGTTGATCATGGAAAAACAACATTAATTGATAAAATTCGTAACAGTAATATTTTAGCTTCAGAATTTGGCGGTATTACCCAACACACTGGCGCTTATCAAGTCGAATATAAAGAAAGAAAAATCACTTTCTTAGATACACCAGGACATGAAGCATTTACAGAAATGCGATCAAGAGGAGCAAAAATAACTGATATTGTTATCATTGTTGTTGCGGCTGATGATGGTGTTAAACCCCAAACAATTGAAGCAATTGATCATGCACGATCAGCTGAACTACCAATTATTATTTTTGTTAATAAAATGGATAAACCGGGTGCTGATCCTGAAAAAATTAAAAGTCAATTAAGTGATCATAACATTGTTTGTGAAGAATGAGGGGGAGATACCCAATTCATTTATGGTTCTGCTGCCCAGGAAAAAAATATTGATGATTTATTAGAAGCAGTATTTTTACAAGCTGATTTATTAGAACTAAAAGCTAATTTAAACCGTGATGCTTTTGGAACAGTCATTGAATCAAAAATTGATAAAGGAAGAGGAATTGTTGCCACAGTCATTGTTGAAAATGGAACTTTATTACCAAGAGATTTCATTATTGCGGGCGGTGAATATGGTAACATTCGAAGCCTAATGTCAGTTGATGGTAAACCACTACAAAAAGTTTTACCAGGTGAACCATGTATTATTACAGGGTTGCACAAAAGTCCTCTTTCAGGTGATAGATTCATTGTCGTTAGCGATGAAAAATTTGCTAAAAAATTAGCAGAAGAAAAATCATTTATTAACAAGCAAAAGGAATTAAGTGAAAGAAATTCCTTCTCAATTAAAGATGGTAAAAAAACACTAAATATTATTATTAAAACCGATGTTCAAGGTACTGCTGAGGCAATTAAGCAAGCAATTTTGAAAATTAAAAATGATGAAATTAATATTAATGTTATTCGTGCAACAGCTGGGGAATTAACAAAAGCTGATTTATTATTAGCTGAAACCTCAAATTCAAGAATATACTTGTTTAATATTAATGCTTCAGCTGAAATTAAAAAGATTGCCGAATCAAAACAAATTAAAATTATGTCACACAACATCATTTACAAAATTATTGAAGAAATTCAAGCAATTATTAATACTTTAAAAGAACCTGTTTATGAAGAAAAACAAATTGGTTTAGCAAAAGTTATCAAATTATTCTTTTATTCAAAAGTTGGAACAATTGCTGGATGTAAAATGTTAGAAGGTTTAGCTAAAGAATTTTGTAAGGTTGAAGTTTTTAGAAAAAATAAAAGTATTTTTAAAGGAATGATAAGTTCACTAAAAATTGAAAAAAATGATGTCAAAGTTGTGGAAAAAGGTTTTGATTTTGGTACCCATATTAAGGATTTTGATAAAATAGAGTTAGATGACGAATTAAAATTTTATGAGGATGTGTTAGTTTAATATGAATGCAATTATTCACGAAAGAAAAAAACAATTATTATTAGAATTAATTGGAAATAGTTTTTATGATTTAAAAGATTTTGATGTTGCAAACATTGCGATTAATGATGTAATTTTGTCAAATGATGGCTCACACGCAAAAGTATTCATTACTTTATTTAAAGATAAAGAAAGATACTTTAAAAAAGTCACCTCAATGACACCTTTTATTCGTTCAGTTGTTGCGAAAAGTTGAAAATACAAAAAACTACCAGAATTAGTGTTTTTAATTGATACAGTTGAACCTGAAGCAGCACGAATTGAAAAAATTTTAAAAGAAATCAAATAAAAATGAATCATACAAATTTTGATGCCATTGTCATTGGTGGCGGACACGCTGGAATTGAAGCAGTTTTTGCCCTTGCAAAAAGAAATTTAAAAGTTGCATTAGTAACTTTAAATATCAAAAAACTTGCAATGCTGCCATGCAACCCATCAATTGGTGGATCAGCAAAAGGAATTATTACACGGGAAATTGATGCCCTTGGTGGAGTACAAGGCATTTTTGCTGATATGGCAATGATCCAAATTAAGATGTTAAATACATCAAAAGGTCCTGCTGTTTGATCATTAAGAGCGCAAATTGACAAAGAAAAATATTCAGAAATAATTTTAGATGCTGCTAAAAAAGAAAAAAATATTACCCTAATTGAAGATGAAACTGCTGATTTAATTGTTGAAAACAAAAAATGTCTTGGAATCAAGACATTAAAACATGGTGATTTATATGCCAAGGCTGTTATCATGACAACAGGTGTATATATGAACTCAAGAATCCTAAGAGGACTTGATATTAAAAATGATGGTCCTGATGGCGAAAAAAATAGTTCCACACTTTCAGGAAATTTAGTAAAATATGGTTTTGAGTTACAAAGGCTAAAAACAGGAACTCCTTGTCGGATTTATACGGATAGTATTGATTTTTCAAAAGTTGAAAAAGAAATTTTGGATAAAACAGAACTTTGTTTTTCATCAAAAACTAATATCAAACTTGATGAACAAACTTCTTGCTTTTTAACGCATACAACCAAAAAAACAAAAGAAATCATTTTAAAAAATCTTGATAAAAGTTCGTTGTATTCAGGTGTTATTGTTGGTGTTGGTCCAAGATATTGCCCAAGCATTGAAGATAAAATTGTGCGTTTCCAAGATAAAGAAACACATCATGTCTTCTTTGAACCCGAAACTGCTAAAGGCGATATTATGTACATCAATGGCTTATCAACATCAATGCCAGCCGATGTGCAGGATGAAATCATTAAATCTGTGCCTGGTCTTGAAAATGCAAGAGTGCAAAAATATGGTTATGCGATTGAATATGATGCAATTAATCCATTAATTTTGTATAAATCACTAGAAACAAAATTAATTGAAAACTTCTTTTCTGCTGGTCAACCAAATGGAACCAGTGGATATGAAGAAGCAGCAGCTCAAGGATTAATTGCCGGAATTAATGCCGCAAACAAAATTCAAGGTTTACCAGTCATGGAAATTAAAAGAAGTGATGGTTATATTGGCGTTTTAATTGATGACATTGTCACAAAAGGAACTTCTGAACCATATCGGATGCTAACAAGTCGTGCTGAGTATCGCTTATTATTAAGAAATGATAATGTTGATGAAAGACTTGCAAAATATGCTTTTGAGAACAAGATGATTTCTGAAGAAGAATTCAATCAAGTAAAAAATAAATATAAGAATATTCAAGAAAAAATCGAAGAGTTAAAAAATAAATTTGTTTCATCTAAATCGCAATTAGGAATTAAATATAATGTGCAAAATGGTCAATCTTATTTAAAACTACTTTCAAACCCTGAGGTTGAACCAAAAGATATTTTAGGTAAAAATTATCCTTATATCAATGAAATTACAACCCAAGTTCGACTATTTGGTTACTTAAAAAAACAAGAAAGTGCTGCGGAAAAAATCATGCGGCTTGAAAATTTTAAATTACCAGTTGATCTTGATTATTCGCTAGTGCAAAATCTAGCAACTGAAGCAAGACAAAAGCTGCAACAAATCCGCCCAACTACAATTGGGCAAGCAACACGGATTAGTGGTATTAATCCAGCTGATATTCAAATGCTAATGTATTATTTAAATAATAAAAAATAACTAAAGTATGAAAATAAACATTATTGCAGTTGGAACTCTTAGTTCCAACCATCAAAAAATCTATGATTCATATCTAAAAAAAATTAATTTTTTTGCCACGATAAATTTAATTGAAATCAAAGAAGTTGTCAATGATAATATTGAAATAAAAATCGCTAAAGAAACAAAAGAGATTTTAAAAAAAATTCCTAAAAATTCCAAAGTTTTTTATTTATCCCTAGAAGGTAAACAAATGTCAAGTGAAGAATTTTCAGACTTATTTGTCGAAGATAATTTAACATTTATCATCGGTGGTTCAAATGGTGTGATTGAAAATAAATTTAAAGAAAAAATTGCTTTTTCAAAAATGACATTTCCGCATCAAATGTTTCGATTAATGTTAATTGAACAAATTTATCGGGGCTTAGCAATTAAAAAAAATCTTAAATACCATAAATAAACAATTAAAAAGACCAAGTTTATACCCTGGTCTTTTTTTAATGTTAAAAATTTTAATCTTCAGAAAAAGCTGAGTGATACATTTTTTCATAAAAACCTTTTTTTGCAAGTAATTCTTTATGTGTACCACTTTCAATGATTTGGCCATCCTTAATCACAAAAATACAATCAGCATTAACAATTGTTGATAAACGATGCGCAATGATAAATGAAGTTTTATTTTTCATTAATTTCATAATTGCATTTTGAATAATTTTTTCTGTTCTTGTATCAATATTTGAAGTTGCCTCATCAAGAATTAAAATATTTTTATTTGCAATAATTGCCCGCGTGATTGCAAGTAATTGTCTTTCACCTTGTGATAAATTAGCACCACCTTCTTCAATTACTTCATTATAACCATTTTCAAGTTGTTGAATAAATTCATCAGCATGTGTAATTCTTGAAGCTTCAATAATTTCATCATCGGTTGCTTCTAAATTTGCATATCTTAAATTTTCCATAATTGTATCTTTAAACAAAAATGTATCTTGTAAAACAATTGAAATTTGGTTTCTTCATGATTTTTCATTTACTTCTGATGATTTGTAATTATCAATCAAAATTTCACCACTATCTGGAATATAAAATTTACTTAGTAAATTAATGATTGTTGTTTTTCCTGCCCCCGTTGGACCAACAAAAGCAAAAACTTGTCCTTTTTTAGCTTTAAATGATGCATTTTTTAATTGCAAATCATTTGGGTTTTTTAGATATGAGAAATTAATATTATTAAATGTTACTTCACCTTTAATTTCATGATCAATAACACCTAATTTTTCTTCATCAATTTCAGGTTTTAGAGCAATTAAATTAAATAATCGAGTTGCTGAAACCATCATCATTTGAACTTGCGAAATATTTTCAAACACCCGCACAACATTACTTGACATAATTCTTATATATAAAACAAATGACATTAAAATTCCGGGAGTAAATTCCTTATTTGAACCAGTTCCAATTCCAGCTGTGACAAAAGCTGAAGCAGTTATCACAACAACTAATTGCAATAAATTGATCACAACATTACCATATGGTCACATTAATCCGGTATAAATTGTTGCTTTTAGCGATGATTTATAAAGTTTTTTGTTCTTATTACTAAATTGATCATTAATTTGAGAATTAAAATCCAAACTTTTAATCAAGTGATGTGCGGCAAGATTTTCTTCAATAAAACCATTTAACTTTGCAATATGTTTTTGTTGTTTTTCAAACTGAGGCATTGATTTTTTTATCAAAATAAAAATCATTGTCAATGAAAGTGGGAATAAAACTAATGTTATTAGTGATAAATAAGCTGAATAATAAAACATGAAACCAAATGAAAAGACTGTAACTGAAACTGTTGAAATAATTACGTTTAGATTTCCAGCCAATCCATTAGCAACGTTTTCGACATCATTTGTTAGAATTGACATCAATTCCCCTGCACTTACTGCATCAAAAAAAGAAACAGGCATTTTCATAATTGATTTATAAGCATCATGCCGGATAATTGCCGATGATAAAACACCAGCTTCAACTGACAATGTGTTTGAAATATAAGAAAGAATTTGTTCTAGAATATAAAGCGTAATTAACAGCGCAAAATATCCAAAAAATTTAAAGGGGTCAAAATTTTGCTTATTATTTCCTAATAAAAAATCAAAACTTAAAAAGTTATCTGTAATATACCCAATTAAATAAGTCCCAAAAGTTAAACAAGCTCCAGCTAAAATTGCACTAAAAACAATCCAAAAAGCCATACCTTTTTTGAAGTTTAAATAATGAATTAATTTTTTAAAACTATCTCATTTAAGATGTCTTTGTTGTCTTTTAATTGCTTTTTTTTCTTTTTTTGTTAGGTTTGGTTCAAATTTAGTTTTAAATGGATCTAAATTATACATTTTCTTCTCCTAATTGGGTTTTAGCAATCTCAGAATACAAAGCACAACGGCGCATTAAATCAAGATGTTGTCCTGAATCAATCACCTTTCCTTTTTCTAAAACTAAAATTTTGTCAGCATCCATGATTGATGAAATTTTTTGGGCAATAATAATTGTGACAAAATTGTCGATATTTAATTTTTTTAGATTTTTTTTGATTTCTGATTCAGTATTTGCATCTAAAGCAGAAGTTGAATCATCCAAAATAAGAATTTTTGGTTTTTTAATAATTCCTTGCGCAATTGATAGTCTTTGTTTTTGTCCACCAGATAAATTTGCTCCTTTAGCTTGAATTTCAGCATCCAAATTATCTTTTAATTTAAAAACAAAGTCATAAGCACAAGCTGCTTTAATACTATAAATTAATTCTTCATCACTAGCATTTGGTTTTGCCATCAATAAATTTGAACGAACACTTCCACTTAATAAAGCTGGCTTTTGGTATACATGGGCAATTGTTTGATGAATTGATTTTGTATCAATTTCTTTAATATCATGCCCATCAATTTTGATTGAACCATGTGAGGCTTTGAAATCAAGACTTAGTAATTTTGCAATTGTACTTTTACCAGAGCCAGTTGGACCAATAATTCCAATTGTTTCACCCGGTTTTGCTTCAAATGTAATATCTTCTAAAACGTTTTTTTCTGAATCATTATAATAACGAAATGAGACATGATTGAAATTTATATGGCCATTTTCAATTTTTTTATCTGAAACAACATATTCAATATCTGGTTTTGTTTTAAAAATTTCATTGATTTTTTTCCCTGAAATCATTGATCTAACCAATGAATAAATCACAAAAGTTGACATAATTACTCCAACTGTAATATAAACAACATAATTTATAAATGTTGAAGCACTTGAAATTGTTTCTTTATACTTATTTGCATCTTCTAAAATTGAACCAGTGCTATCTCTTCGGATAAAATAACCTGCAACTAATAAAATTAAAGCCGTTGTAACATTGGCAAATAAATTAACAAAAGCAAATGTTAAATTGTAAGCATTTCAAGATCTTTTTGATAACTTATTTCATTTTCAATTTTTATCTTCGAATTTATTATTTTGAAGATTTTCTAAATTGTATGATTTAATAACCTTGATTCCAAGAATGCTTTCTTGTGATTCATTATTTAGTTGTTCATACATTCTTTGTTCTTTAACAAAATAAGGAACAACAATAATACTTGAAATAATCATTGTAAGCATTAAAGCCGGAATTAAAACTCCAAGTGTAACTGAAAGTTTCATATCTGTTAATAATGCAAAAACTAATCCAAAAATTAAATTAAAAGGTCCTACAATACTTAATCTTAAAAAAACATTTATTCCAAATTGAATTCTTGTAACATCAATTGTAAATCTTGTCATAATTTTGGCATGACTAAAAAATTCAATATCTTTTTGCGATAAAGTTCCTAAATGATTTCAAAGTTTTTCGCGAATTTGTTTTGCCCCTGCAACTGAAACATATGATCCAAGAATTGAACCAAATAAAGTTGATGATGAACCAATAATTAAAGCAATAGCAAAATAAATTGAAAAATACTTTAGACTTTCAGGAATTGTTCCTTCGACTGTAAACATTCTTAAAATTCGAACACTTGAAGTAAATGTTTCAAATGGAATATTATTTGCTTTTAAAAATATTTTTTGAGAAATTAATGAGGTAATTTGCCCAATAAAAATCGGAATAAACAAAAAAGCAATAACCTGAACAATTGTAAAAACAATTGTTAACAAAGAAAGCATTTTTAGTTTATTACTCATATATTTAAAAAGTCTAAGCATTTAATAAACCTCCTTTCTTTAACTTTACTTTAGTTTTGTATTATACAACAAAAAAATGAATTTATTTATAAGTTAATTCAAGCAAAATCTTTCCAAAATTATAAAAAAATAATGCATATTGGCACTAAATAATTTAGATCTCAATATACATTATTGATTTTTTCATTGATTTTAAATTGGAATTAGATTTACAAATTGATTGCTTCTTTGGCAATAAATAATTCTTCATCTGCCCGAATTACATAAATTGGGATTTGACTTTTTTCTGAAGATATTAATTTATAATCTTTGAAATTTCGATCTTGATTTTTTTGCGCATCAATCTCTAAGTTTACTAAGTTAATTTTGTCAATTACTGCTTGACGCATGTCATTATCATTTTCACCAACTCCAGCAGTAAAAACAATTGCATCAATTTTATCATTTATTTTGTTTAGATATAAAACTAAATAATCAGCAATTTTTTGGGCATATAAATCAAGAGCAAAATCAGCTTGAGGGTTTTTATTTTTAAATTCTTGAACATCCCTTAAATCTGATGAAATTCCAGACACTCCCAACATTCCTGATTGTTCATTCAACATTGCAAATGCCTCTTCAATGCTCATATTTTTATGTTTCATGATGTAAGGAATAATTGAAGCATCAATATCACCACTTCTTGTTCCCATCATCACTCCAGCTAATGGAGTAAATCCCATGCTTGTATCAATTGATTGACTATTTTTAATTGCGCATAAACTAGCGCCATTACCAATATGTAAATTAACAATATTGACATTTTTTTTGTTGAATATTTCTTGACATTTTAGGGTAATGTAATGATGATTTAATCCATGAAAACCATATTTTCGAATATTTAGATCATCTGTTATTTTTTTATTTATTGGATATGTATAAGCTTTCTTTGGTAGTGTTTGATGAAATGAAGTATCAAAATGCATTGACATTTTTGCATGCGGTAAAAGTTGTTGAAAAGCTTCAATCGCAGCAATTGCGCCAGGATTATGAATTGGTGCTAAATCAATTGAACTTTTTAATCATTCCAGTGCTTTGGGACTAATAATTGTTGTTTTTTGCAAATTCGGTCCACCATTTACAATCCGAAATGAAACTTTGTTTATTTCTTTAAAATCAGCAATAATATTATGATCTTTTCATTGTTTAACTAGTTGTTTAACAGTTTCTAAAAAAGAAGGAAGCGGCATAGAAGTATCAGTTTTTTTACCCATATAATCCAAAGTTAAAATGCCTTCTTGCATTTTAATTCGCTGAGCTATTCCTTTAGCTTCAATTTTTAAATCTTGATTGAATAATGTTCATTTAATTGAACTTGAACCTGCATTAATAACTAAAATTTTTTCCATATTTCTAAAATTACTCCTAATAAATAAAAATTAATTTAAATTATATTATAAAGGCATTTAAACTAGAAAAAGAAATAAAAAATAATCTTAAATTGAAATAAAAATAAAATAAAAAAAAGAGCAACGACCTATTTTCCCTTATGGTATCGTCGGCACTGAAGGTCTTAACTGCTGAGTTCGGAATGGAATCAGGTGGGCCCCTTCGTTATGGTTGCTATGGTTATTATTATATCGAATAAAAAATTTTTATTACAAAATTTTTAAATTTCTTATTAAATATTGCATCAAAGAAAAATTATTCAAATTAATTATTGTTTTTTTGCTTTGTATTTGTTAACTTTATTTTTTAATTTTATTAGTGTATGGTTTAAAGATGAACGTGATTTTTTAATATTATTTTTTTCTAGCAAAATAACTAATTCAGATAAACTACAATCTAAATTATTTTTTTTGATTTTAAAAAAATCTAATTCTTCTTTTTTAAATAAATTACTTAATTTATTTTTCATCACAAAATCATAATTTTCTAAAAATAAAGTATTTGAATTTGCAATTCGTTGTTGGTTATAAATATCAAAATTTGTAATTCGATTAATATTATTATAATAATCTCTTGAGATCTTATATTCTTCTAATTGATAATAAGAATTAATAGCTTCAATTGCTTTTAAAAAATCACAAATATTTTCAATTTTTTTTAAATAAATTAAATATTTATTATTTCTTTTTAAAAGTTTAAATTCTAAATTGTATTTGTTTAGTGTCATTAAGCATTCTAGTGCTTTGTTAAAATCATAAAATTTTAATTCTAAATGGTTTGACAAACTTTCAAAGTTTGAAATTGAACCACTTGCTAGAAATATTCCTGAAAAATAATCTCTTTCAAATTTTAGTTTTTGATTTTCAAATGTTGCAATGTCAATTAAAAAATCATTTTTATGATTTTGTCTAAAAGAAATATTAAATTCTTGCAAAAGATTTTTTACAAATTCAAATAAATCTTTATTATTAAATATTAATTTTGCAAACTTATTTTCAATTTTTGCAGTTGCAAAAATTCCACTTAATAAATTTAGTTTTTCTTGTTTTTTAAGTGGACGATTAATAATTTCTTCTTTGATTTGTAATGTAAAAGTTTTATTTTGCATATAATCAAAATTAATTATATTTAAAAATCATTTTTTTTAAAATTTAAAAGAAAAATTTAGGAATAAAATATTAGACAAAAATTTGAATATTCTTTTTAAAAAAATATGAGTAAAAATTACAAATGAAAAAAAATAAAAATAATCACAAGTATTTTATTGCCAATATCTTTGTTACCTTTGATTGCAATTTCTTGCAATAATCAAAAGCAAGATGATAACAAAAAACAAAAGATTGATATTTCGAAATTAAATTTATAAATAAATCCTTCAAATCAAATTAAAAAAGAAGAAATTTTAAAAACTTTAATTTCAAAAACTGCCATCAAAGAACTTGAGTTTGAAAAAGATCTTGATATTAAAATTAAAAAGGCAGAAATTGAAAAACAAGGTTTAATTGAGATTACTACAACCAAAAAATCTAAATATTTAATTGGTCAAATAAATATCATTATTCCAAAACTTCTGAAAGATAATAAAACAAATAATCATCAAGAAGAAAAATTTCCAAAAGATAAACCACAAAAAGAAAACCAAAATAAGAAAATAAATAAGCAAGAAAATCAATCTGATTCATCTGAAAAGAATGAAGAACAATTAAATGAAGAAATTAAAAAATTTCCATTAGATTCAATTAATTGAACAGATGTATTTGACAAATATCCAATTTTGACAGAAGAATCTATTTTAAAAGCAATTGCTGAAAAAATAAACATTGATATATTAAACAAAGATGAATTTGAGATATTTGATTTTAAAAAAGCAGAAGAAGAAAAAACTGGTTCAATTCATATCAAAGCAAAGAAATCCTCAAAATACATAAGTGGTGAATCATGGACAATAACTCCTTTTCTACCACCCAAAATCTAATTAGCAACAATAAAATAAAAAATAGTCACATTCTTAATTTCTAAAGTGACTATTTTTTATTTTGATTATTAATTATTTTAAATCTTTCAATTGTGGGAATAAAAGAATATCTCTAATTGAATCATTTTGTGTTAATAACATAATTAAACGATCAATCCCAATACCACATCCACCTGTTGGTGGTAACCCATATTCTAAAGCATTAACAAAATCTCAATCAATTTCATTTGCTTCTTCATTACCGTTTTCTCTTTCTTCCAATTGCGATTCAAATCTTTGAAGTTGATCAATTGGATCAGATAATTCTGTAAACATATTTGCAAATTCTTTTGTTCCAATGAATAACTCAGCTCTTTGGGTAAATCTTTCATCATCTAATTCTTTAAATGCCAGGGGACTAATTTCAATTGGATGACCATACACAAAAGTTGGTTGAATCAATGTTTCTTCAATATATTTTTCAAATAAATCATTGATAACATGACCTAATTTATAATATTTTTCAACCTTAATATGATGTTTTTTTGCTAATTCAATTGCTTGTGCATCATTTAATTTTCTTAAATCAACACCAATTTTTTCTGAAACAGCATCAACCATATTAATTTTTTTAAATGGGTATTTGAATTCGATATCAAAACCATTAAATTTAACTTTATCAATTTTTAGTTTATTTGTTAGATGTTTAAAAACACCCTCTGTTCTTTCCATCATTCCCCACATATCAGAATATGCTTCATAAAATTCAATTGAAGTAAATTCTGGATTGTGTGTACTATCAACTCCTTCATTCCGAAAAATCCGTCCAATTTCATAAACACGATCTAGTCCACCAACAATACATTTTTTCAGCGGTAACTCAGTTGCAATTCGTAAATAAAAATCGCGATTCAAAGCATTATAAAATGTAATAAATGGTCTTGCTGCTGCTCCACCTAAAATTGGTTGCAACACTGGGGTATCAACTTCTAAATAATCAAGATTATCAAAAAATTCTCTTACCCCTTTAATGATTTGTGTTCTTAAAATAAAAGTTTTCTTTGATTCTTCATTAACGATTGTGTCAACATAACGATGTCTTCTTCTTTCTTCAGAATCAACTAATCCATGATATTTGTCAGGAAGAGGTTTTAGTGCTTTTGTTAATAAAGTAATTTTTCTTGCTTTAATTACTAATGCATCAGTATTTGTTTTTGAAACAAGTCCTTCAACACTAATAATATCGCCTAAATCTAGTTGCTTAATAACTTCAGTTGAAATTTCGTCCAATGTTTTTTTGTCAACATAAATTTGCATATTGCCATAACGATCTTGTAAAACTAAAAAAGGTCCTCTTTGGGTAATTACTCTACCATTAAAAATGACATCTTTTTTAAGAGCATCAATTTCCTCACGATTTTTTTTCTCAAATAATTCAATCATTTCTCTTGAAGAAATTGTTGGTTTAATTGTTGAATTAAAAGCACGAATATTTTTTTTAGCTAATTCATTCACTTTTGTTCTTCGCACTTGTTCTTGTTCTGAATATTTTCTTTCCATGAATATTTTTTCTCCTATTTTTTTACAAGAATGTTTTAGTCATAATATGGAATGATATGAATATGTGTTCTAAAAACAGCTTGATCTGCAGCATCATTATTATTAATTGTTAGTTTAAATCCATCAGCATTAAGTTTTTCAGTTCATTCTAAAGCTAATTCACGTGCTTTTGAAACTAATTTAAGTAAATCTTTTTCTTCAATATCATAAAGATTTCTTGAAAATTCTTTGTGAACAACTAAAAAATGTCCTTTTTGCACTGGTTTAATATCTAAAAAAGCAATCACATCTGCATCTTCATAAAGAATTGTTGCTGGAATTTCTCTATCAATTATTCTTTGAAATATATCTTTCTCCATTATAATATTCCTTCCGCTTTAAATATGTCTAAAACAATTGGATGTAAATCAACTAATTTAAACCCTAAATTATCTAATATATACTTATTAGCTTCTCTAAACAACTCATTTCCTTTTGAAACAATAATATGGTTAGCAATTTTACTTTGTTCAGTTTCATTATTTCATGGTGTTTGATCAAAAGTTAAGAAGCCTTTATTAACTTTTTTACCTGGTTCTTTTTCATCATCAACTTCTTTTAAAATATACATTGGTGCAATTTTAACAACATACGCAGCATCAATTGTTCCATTTTTTATCATATTAATTTGTTTTGGAAACTTATCTAGATTAATGTTGTTACCTCTCTCATCAACTACAAATTTTGTGCCATCATAATTTAAAATTGCATTAAAGTCATAAAAATGTCTTTTACCCAGTCCTTCAACACTTAAACGCATTGGAACTCTTAAATTACCACTAGTTCCGCTACTAAATACTAAATCACCATTTACTTCAAATAATAATTTATATTTTTTATTTTCTCCATTTTCAAGGGTTAATTCTTTGGTAAATAATTTTTCGTTTTGATTATCTCTAGTTAATCTCTCAAATTCAATATCTTTGGCATCAAAATTCTTTAGTTGATCTTCTTTACCAACTTTTGCATTTAATTGTGCTGTTGGTTTTATTTTAGGAAGAATTTTTTCTTTTTCTAATATTTCTGCAAATTTGAAATAGTCTTGATCTCAAACTTGATTTGTATTTGGATTAACAAAACCAAAAATTGGAGATTTGGTGTTTTTTATTGCAGCTAATGTATTAGCTAAGTCACCTGAAGTATTTTTATTTTGTTCAATTCCTTTAAATGCTCTTAAATCTTTTAAATTAGTTTTTTCTGAACTACCTGTAGCAATAATAAATTCTTTATGTTTTGCGATTGGATTGTAATTATATTTGACCTTATCACTAGATGTATATGAAGCCAAATTATTAAAATCATCAAATGTTGAGACATTTGCATGTCCATTTCTTAAATTCATATCCTGATTATCAGTAAATGATCATTTTTGGATAATTGGATTTTCTACTAAATACTTAATTAGGTATAAATTAGAACTTGATAAATCCAATGCATTGTAAAGATCTTTTTTAGTGCTATTTTTTTCTTCTTTTTTAATTTCAGCATCTAAACTAACTTGATATTTATCTTGACCTTTGTCATTGTTTGAAAGTTTTTTAAATTCTTCTCTTGATTTTAATAAATAAAGTTTAGAAATCAATAATTTTTCTAATTCCAATCTTCAATTTAGTTGAAGAGGTTTTGAATTTTTCATTATAAAAATAAAATCTTTTTCATTAGGAATTTCTTTTGGACTAGGCTTAAAATCTTTTTCGTCTATATTTAGTCGAATAAAATCAAATTTTAAATTTCAAAAAATTTGGGGATTTTCTTCTAATTTTTTAGCAGCATATTGCTTAAATATATCATACAAATCAGCGTATAATTTTGAATTCTTATCTTCGATTGCTTTTAAAATTTTTTCATCATTATCATTAGCTGATATATCTTTTAAATCACTTTCATAAAAAATACTTAAATATGTGTCCAAAAGTTGCTGAATAATTTGGTTTTTTGAAGCAGGTTCTTTTAAGAAATTAACTTGAAATCCTGAAGTCTCATTTTTGCTATTACTATTTGGGTTATTACATGAAATTGAAATGACTGAAGTAATTGGTAAAAGACTAGATAATAAAGCAGTTGTTATTATTGTTTTCTTTTTCATAAATTATCTCTTACCTTTCTCTTTTATTTCTACATTTAGTACATATTCAACAATTGTGTCAAAAATATAATCAACTGCTTCACGGCCATTATGTGATTCAATTGTTACTTTATTTTGAGTTGAGTCATATTTAAAATCTTCAATAAGGTTGTCATTAACTTGCTTTTGAACAAATTTTTCAATTTGATCCAATTTATTATTTAAAATTGATGTCTTATTTGTTTTTTCAAATGCAGAAATATAATTTATTGCTCCGTTTATATCCTCGTCAGTAAATTCTTTTTCTTTATCTGAATCTATTGGAGTAAATTTTTGATTCTTAATATGATTTTTAAAATCTTCATTACCTAATAAATCTTTAATTTGAAATTCATTAGAGTTAATAACTTCAGAAAATATTGTTGTTAAATCAAATAATTCTGAGGTAAATAAACTTTTATAATTAGCTTTTGATTTTATTCCTAAATCTCTAACAATTAATTTTCTAACTTGGTCTTCATTATTAAATTGATGAACATTTTGGATTAGTATTCCTTTTGATGTAACTGAAACAAAATTATTTCCAACTTTATAAAGTGCATTAATTTTTTTCTTAGCTTTATTACTAGCAACACCATTGCTAAATGTATCTCTAAAAACTGAACCGAATACATCAACCAAATCTTTTTCATCAAATTTATTAATTATTTCTTCAATTTTATTATTGTATTGTGCATATTTTTGAATTTCAGAATCACCATTTTTTTTATTTTTGACAACGGATAATTTTAAAGAACTTTTACCATTTGAAAAAATATCTTTTTTTAATTCACCAAGTATTTTGCTGTAAACATCAAGTTTCTCAAAGTCCTTAAAATATTTAGATTCTACAAAAGCTTTTGTTAGATTCTCTTTTAATGTAGTGAATAAGTCATTTTTTTCAGTATGCTTATATATTCATTTATTGACATTATTGTTACCATTTTTAACATCACCTAAAACTATTGATAATAAATTTAAATATGAAGAAGGATCTTCAGATGAAATTGTTTTTTCTAAATTAATAAACCCTTTTGAGCCAAACTTATTTGCATTAGATGTATCAGAAGAAAGATTATTAATTAATAATTTATCATTATTAGCTTTGATTTCATCTTCTTCCTTTATTTCTTGCTCCTTAATTAAATTACTAAAACCAGAAAAGTCGTTAAGTTTTTCAACACCAAGTTTAATTTCTGTTTTTTTATCTTTTGTTTCATAAGCTGAAAATTTTAATAATTTAATAATTTCGTCTTTTTTAACTTTTCATGGTTTTTCTGATCCTGTTTCATCTTGTTTTGTAGATAAAGCAAATTCAGATAAGATTGCTTGTTTTTTATCTAATCATGGTTTTATGAATCGTTGTGGATTTTTAAATTCTTTAACAAAAGATTTTGTGACAAAAATTGGAATCTTAATTGATGTTTTTGAATCAACTTGATTTTCAATTGAATCTTCTTTTGGTAAAACATAATCAACATTTTCTTTAATATTAAGCTCATTTTGTAAATTTATAATTTCGTCTTTTTTAGCAATAACTTTTTCTTGACCTTTTATTGTGTAAGAAACTTTTTTATTTGCTTTGACACCATTTTTTAATTCCAAATAGGTTCAATCAGTATTTACTTCAGTTTTGTATCTTAAATAAGCATTTTTTTCAATTTCTTTGTTGATTTTAAAATCTAAAGCTTGGGCTTCATTTTTTGATTTTCCTCAACTATCTTTAGCTAACTCTTCTAAAAATTTTTCTTCCCATTTTTTTTCTAAACCAAATTGTTTTTGATATTGCTTTTTAAGATCGTCCAATTCTTTTTTTACTTTTTCAGTAATTTTTTCAATAGAATCTAAAGCAAATTGTTTTTCATCTGCTTTAGATTTATTGGCATTATAAATTGCTTGGTATCTTAATGAAGCTTCATATTCTTGTTCATATAAGTATTTACTAATATGTTTTTTGATTTGTTCAAAAATATGTTTGTTTTTATTTTCTAAAACTGGGTTTTTATCAATTGATCCATAATTGATATCGATTTTATTTCCTGAAGGGTCTTGAATCCGATATATATGGCTATCCGGATTTAAAATTGGAGATGGTTTTGGAAGCACTTTTGATGCTTGCGCAAGCGGAATTCCAATTCCTGCTCCAATAGCAGTAGCTATAGCTGTTGCTCAAAAAGTACCTCAAAGAATCCTATTTCTTTTGGTTTTTTGTTCATTTGTTTTATTTTTTTGCATTTTTTTAGACATATATTTCCTTTCAAAAACTCCTTAATAACAAGCAACTTAGATTTTTTTATTTGAATAATGTAAAATAATTATTAAAAAGTTTAAATGTAATTTAAAAAATATAATACAAATATTTTACCACTTTTTAATTTTATCTTACTTGATGGTTATAAAACCAAAATAAAACAATAATTTTTTTGATTTTAAAAAAGAAAGATTAAATCATTAATTTAATCAAGATTTTTTAAATATATCATTTATAATTTTTTTTATATTTATGACAAAAATTTTTGAAAATAAAAAAAATATTTTGAGAGAATTTATTGAAATTTGTAACAATAATTCCTTATGATATAGTTTAGATAATTTAAGTTTATTAGCATGTATTAATAAACTTGATTTTTGAAATAATATTGATCATTATGAAGTCTTTATGACTTTTCAATCATATGAAAAATTAAAAGAATTATTTCCGAATAAGATTCTTGACTCAGTCAAACATTCAGATTATTTTTCTCTACAAAATAAATTTGTCCATGATATTAATTTAATCAATCAAGAAATACCTTTTTTAAACATTAATATCATCATTCCCACGACAGTTAAAAAAATCAAAAAATTTTTTAATTTAAAAAATAAAATCAAAGCATTTACCTTATTTTATTCTTCAATGCAAAAAACAAATATTGGAGTAATCAATCAAAAAATTAGGCTTGCAAGAATGCTCAAACCTTTAATAAAAAATCTTAATTACAAAGATATTTTTGAAAACTTATATGATGAAAATTATGAAGGTTTTATTGTTAGTTCGCCCTTTTTAAATAAGAATTCTTTAGCAAAATGATTAACAAACACAAATTACCAACTACTTAAATTTGAAAAAGATGGTTTGGAAATTAATGTTATTGCTGAATATCAAAATTATTTAAGAAATATTTATGGCAATAAATGAAAAGAACTTGAAGAAATTGATATTCCTTTTTATTATACTTCAGTCAAAGATATCAAAAAAAATTAAAAAATTAACATCAAATTCTAAAATATCAAAAACTTCTCACAAAATCCTGTGAGAAGCTTTTTTTGTTTTTCTTATTTTCTTGAAAAAAATTATGTTGTTGCTATTTCTTCAAAATTATTTTGCTTAATTTCTTCAGTTAACCATTTTCTTTTTTGGGTAACAACTTCTTTAATTTGTCCAAGTTCTAAATAAATAACTTTATCCGCCAAAAGTGCAACATCGGGATCATGGGAAACAATGATGATTGTTGTACCATAATCACGATTAATTTCTTGCAAAATTTTAAGTACAATTTGCCCAGTTTTTTCATCCAATGCCCCTGTTGGTTCATCGGCAACTAAAATATCTGAGTTTTTGGCGATTGCTCTTAAAATTGAAACCCGTTGTTGCTGACCTCCAGACATTTGTGAAGGGTATTTATACATACATTCTTCCAAATCAAAATCTTTAAATAATTTTTTAATATTTAAATGTTTTGCCTTATTTTTTTGTAAATAAGCACCCGTTTCAACATTGTCATAACTATTTAGGTTTTGTAACAAATTATAATTTTGGAAAATAAAGGAAATATTATCTCTTCGAAATAGTGTTTGTTTTGAATCACTTAAATAAGGAAGATTAATATTATTAACAATAACTTTTCCTGAAGTTGGACGATCTAGAGCACTAATAATATTTAAAAGTGTTGATTTACCTGATCCAGATTTTCCATATAAAATTGCAATTTCACCTTTTTTGATTTCAAAAGAAATCCCTTTTAAAACATCGGTTGCAACATTTCCTGATAAATAAGTTTTTTTGACATCAGAGACTTCAACAATATTATCATTTGTGTTTTTTTCATTTTCCAAACCATCTTTTTTTCTTGGCTTGTTATTTGCAAGTTTAAATTTCTTTAGCGTTGCTGAATCAAGTACTTTGACAGTTAAACCATCATCTTTAATTTCAAACGGTTTATCATGCTTAAGAATATCAATAATGTTTAATTTATTTAAATCATTATTTTTATTTTCTTGTTTTTGTTTATTTTTTTTTGCCATTATTTTCCTTTCAGAGCATCAACCGCTTTAACTTTATTTAAACTTCTTCAAGTTAACATTGAAGTTAATGCAAAAACAGTCAAGCAAATTGTGATTGAAATAATAATTGTTGAATAATTTAGAACTAAAGGTAAAACAATTTGTGATGTTGCCATCATAAACGCATTAAAGACTGAAATCAAGACTAATGTAACTGGAATCATTAAGAAACAAGCAAATAAAATTGTTGGGATGAAGTTTGCAAAGAATAACATAACTTTTTCACGGTTTGTATATCCTAAAACAGAGAATGTTGCAATTGCTTTTTTGTTTGAAGCAATCATGATGTTGGTAATAACAATCAAAATAATGATTGAAATTAGCAGCGAGACAACAATGAAAGCAATTAGAATAATGTTAACTGTTTTAGAAATTCCTGAAATAAATCCGGCTTCAATATCTTTACTATTAACATCAAATGAAGCCCCATACATAATGTTCTTACCATAAATTGTACCCGGGTGACTACCATAAAATTTTGATAAAACATTTCTTGCTATGTTTTTAAATTCTTCATTCGAATTTGGTTCTTTCACGATTTTTGCAAATTGTGTCTCATCAATTTCTAATAGTTTGAATAAAACATCTTTGTAATCTAATTTTGCTTCCGGATGCGCTTCATTATATGCATTGATATTATGTTCATAAACTGAAACATAATTAATTCTTTCATCTGAAATAAATACACGTTTGAAAAATTCTCAAACCGCTTGGTCATTTGATGCTTCAACTTCGAATGAAGCAGCTGCTCCTCAGAATCCAGTCGATGAATAGGTTGTTAATGTATCAATTGTTTGAACTGGTGTTAAATCATTTGAAAGAATTCCGTTGAATGCATCATATTTTCGATCAAAGATTTTTTGAATTTTTTCTTTTTCATTTGGATTTTGGAAAATTGCATTTTCTAATTCCAATTGACGTGAATCTTTTAGACGCTTACTTAATGTATCATAACCAAGAATTTTGTCCAAAATATGTTTTTGTGTAATGAATTCTTCATTGATATAAGTATCTGAAATATCAATAACTTCAAATTTATAATGTGTTTCTGGTGCTTTTTGATTTAGCGCTTTATGACTGAAACGATCAACGTGGTTCAATAAATCCATTTCAATAACTGAACCAATTCCTAAACCATATTTTTTAGCTGCAACAGCATTGATAATGATTGGAATATTTTTTGATTCATCATAAGCAAAATCAACTAATTTTTTTTGTAGATTTTCATGTTTATGGTTTCGAATTGAAATGAAACGACTATCATCATAATAACCATAAATTTTTAGTTCTTTATTATTTAATTTTGCTTTTGCATAGGTATATTTTTCATTTGTTGTGTCATTTCAATAAATTCCTGCAAATGAAACAAAGAAATCAAGATTTTGAATTTTACGATATGCATTGACTAAGAAATTACGATATTCTTGTCTATATCTTGACGTTGAAACAGCTTTTGGTTTTTGATAAAACTGCTCAGTTGGATTTCATTCAACAAATTTGAATTGTTCATTAATCCGACCGCCACTATTTCCGGAATCAAAAATTTCTGAAGAAGTAAAGATGAAATAACTTGTTCGATTTGACATATCTTCTTCTTTATTTTGTGCTAAATCTTCTTTAAATTTATTTAAATCAGTAACGGCAATAATGTTGTCAATTTTACTATTTGAAACATCCAAGTAATTTTCATTTGTTTTAATTTTTGAAATATCAATTAAATACTGTGTATTTTGCATTTCTTTTGAAACACGTTTGAAAATTTGCGAGACTCTTGCTCTTTGGGTTTCGGGCATATTCGCATAAGTAATATCCCACGGACTTAGTTCAACAGATAAATCAAGAAGAATATCCAATGATGATTTCGTTAGAACAACTGGCTCAAATTTTTTCTGAATAACGTCTGTATTAAATGAGTTACCTGGTCTTAAGAAATTTGGGTTTGAATAATCAAGTTGACTTCCATTTGATGAAGCATTTCCAGCTAAATCATTCGGAACATATAATAATGAATTGATATCATCCTTATTATATGTCACATAAGGTCCACCTTCAGTTGTTGGGCTTTCTAAATCTAATTTAAATTTATATAGTCGATCTTCATAAGTTTTTTTAATTGCTTTATTAAAAATATTATTTGAAGATAAAAAGAACATCGAAATTAATGACGTTGTTGAAAATGCAAGGAGTAATGAAAACATTTTCCAGAAATTATTTAGTGCCATTGAGGCAATAAATCTAATTTTAACTGGAAGTTTTCTAAACATTGCTGAAACACGTTGTGCTAAATTCCCAACATTAACTTCAACAATTCCACTCATTAACTCAATTGGTTTTTTACTTACAGAAATACTTGTAATGATAAAAATCAAAATACTTACAAATAAAAACGGAACTAAAATTGTGCCAAGCAATGAGAAGACATTAATTGGAATAATGTTATTCTCGAGTGTTCAATATGAAGCTAAAACATTCATTGCTGGTTTTTGTAATGAGAATCCTAAAATATAACCAAAGAAACCTCCCACAACAACAGGAATTCATCCAAAAGCACAGAATGCTAAAGCAATTTTTGAAGTTTTATATCCTTGTGCTCTTAGAATCCCGACAACTTTATTTCTTGCTTCAATATATCTTTTCATAATGAAATAAATAATGAAGGCAACCAAAATAATTAGAATACTAATTAAATAAATACTTGCATTTCGAATTGAATTAATAATTGATCTGATTGTGACAACACGAATTTTTCTTTCAGGATTAATACTATCCATTTCATCTTTTAAATAAACTTTATTAAATGAATTTGGATTAATATTTGTCATCATTTCACTAAATTCTTTTTTTAGATCTTCTGGTGAACTTCCTGCAATAAATTTCCCTTTGTCATCAACTGGTGCTTTAACTAAAGCATACTCTTTGATTGCAAAAGTTGGATAAGCTGAAAAAATCCGGTCAAATCCTTTTGAATTAACATAAACAATTGCTTGTGTACTTGGATCAACTTGAATATTTTCTTCATTAACAACAGGATATAAATAATCTGTTGATGAATCAATGCCAATAATTAAATATTCTTGGGTATTGATTTTAATTTTATATTTATCATCCAATGAAGCAATGAAAACTTGCATTCCATATGGGTTATTTAAATATTGACTAATATCTCCAGTATATACTTCCTTACCATTTTTATTTGCATAACCATAGTTTACTTTTGCTAAATACGAACCTGAATCAGTGTATGAAATTAGGTTTGAAACTTGAATTGGTTGCACAATTTTGAATAAGGCTTTTTTAATTGAAGTTGTGATATTAATCCCAAATATTTCTAATTCACCACCATTTTCATTTCTTAAAACATTGTTGAATAGATGGTTAAAACTTGAAATATCCAAATCTACAGCACTATCATTTTTTGATTCAACAAAATGAATTGAACTATCAAATTCATGAGTTAGCGCTTGGATTTGTTTTTTAATATCTTCAATATTTGAAAATCTTAAATTATCCATCATCTTTTTAACAATGTATGCTAAATTTCCTTCATTTGGATTTGGACTTAAACCATAATACAAAGGAATTTGTGGGAATGATAATAAAATCATTGGATTTAATAAATTATTTGGCACATTTATTGTTGACAAATAATTACCTAATTTTGTATTATCAATTGCCATTTTGAATGCTAAATCAAATTCATAATCATCATTAATTAAAGGGTTTAATGAAGTTGTTCTTTTTTTGGTATTTAAAAATGAATTAATGAATTTATTTAGCGCACCATCATAATTTGTAGCTGATTGAGAAGCAGTTGCAATATAACCTAAGTTATATGTAATTTCATAAGAATTATTTTTTAATAAGGCAACAATTTTATTAATAAGTTTTTCATCTTTAATATTATGATTTTTTCTTAAGTTATTTTTAAATTCTGTAATTTCTGTTGAATTATCAAGTAATTTTTCTAATTCCTTATTTGCTAAATTCGTATGTGCATGAGCATAAGGAATTTTAAACACCGTTGCATTATATTGACTATCAGATCCAAAAATTACTTTACTTGGAATTGGATTTACAACATTCTCATAATTAGTCATTGCTTTAACAACTTTTTCTTTCTTCCCAAATAAATATAATTCATTTAGAATCCCTGTGATTTGATCAAATGAAAGAACTTTTTTATGTTGTTTTTCAATAATTTTATTTCCTGTTGGTTCATCAATGGTAATTTTATCTTCATCTCTTTCAATTCGATTCAAGAAATAAGCTAATTTAATTCATAAGCTGTAGCTCTTAAAATGATTTTTCATCACATCATATTCTTTATTACCCATGAAAACAGGTTCAATTACATACTCAGCAAGCAAACTATGAATCTTTTTAACAATTTCAAGATCTTTGATACTGCTACTGCTATCAATCATTGCTGACCAATATGTTAAATCACCATAAGAATCAACATCATGTTCAGATTTTGAATCTTTGAAATCGTATTTATCATTTGTTGGTTTTAATTTTTTTAATTGAATTTTTTCAATAAATTGGTAATACTTATTTAATTTGTCCTTAATTAAATTCAAATTATTTAATTCAATTTCTTTAATTAAGGCTTCATTTTTAATAAAGTTTAATTCTGATTGCGTTAATTTCAATAGTGTTTTTGAAGTAATTGCATTTTCAACTTTTGAAATAATTTTTTTAATATCAACTAAACTAAACCCATTAATTGAAATATTATATGGCGTTACATTTGTTGAAGATGGATTTTTTGGAAATGCTAATTTTGGTAAAACACCTAAATCAAGTAATGATATTTTTCCATCATCAGAACTAGGGATTGCAATATTCAAAATATCGCCAGCTACTTGTTGTGTTTTGTTTGATAAATTAAGAATTTGAATAATTGCATTTTGGATTTGATTAATTTTACTAAATGAAACATTATTATCAATTCCTGAATTTATTGAAGACATAAAGGCTGCTAAATAATCAAATTTATTTAATTCTTCAGTGTTGTAGTCATTATAAATTTTATTATTTGCAGTAATTGGGTATTTGACATGACGAATTAATTTGCCTAATGAAGCAGTGAATTTTTCTAAACTAATATTTGAAATAATTGTTGATAAACCTTCTCTAATATTTGAGTATGATCCGTCTTTTTTTGCATCTAATGCCCTAAAGAATTTTTCTACTTGGTTTTTATCTTCTTCGTTGAGTGTTCTTGCTTCTTTGTGTGCAGCAACTCATTTTGCAAAATAACTTGATTTTTCATTTAAATCAGGTTTTAAGAATTTTGAAAAATCAACTAAGTTAATTAAATCTTTTAAACTATTTTTAAATTGATTTTCATTAACTGATGCCAGGAATGAAATCAGCATTCGATCACGTGACATTGTTCAATATGTATCATTAACTGCGGTAAATGGTTTATAAGGATGTTTATCAAATCAATCATTGATTAGGACTGAAAATTTCACAAAATCAATTGAACTAATTAATTCTGATAAAACATCAAAGATTTTTTCTTTATTCTCAATATAACCTAATAGATCACTTAATGAAATTTTTAATTGTGGAATGATATACATTTTATTGAAACTAAGAATTTGGGCTAATTTATTAATTTCATTGACAATATATTGATCATTTCGATCATTTTCAACATATTTCATTTTGAAGTATTTAAAAATGTTTCTAAAGAAATTATGTAAAAATGAATTGGCATTGATATTAACATATTGTAAATTTTGTGTATTAGTTTGATTAATTGGTTTTACTAAATATTTAATAACATCCAACATTGTTTTTTCAAAAATAAAGCGGTTTGTTTTCCCAATTGATAATAAAGTATGGAAACCATTTGCTTCAATTGAATCTGAAATTGCTCTAAATAAACGAACAATGTCTTGACGCTTAAACAATTTTCCAAAGTCTGTATCAATCAATGCTGATTGAAGTTGTTCAATTAATGTCTTAATCGTATTTTTTTGGATAATTTCTTGTGTTAAATCATTTGAAATTGCACCAAATGAAATTGGTAAACTAATTGAGTTTCGAAATTGGTCACTTACTACAGCTCATCCATTTTCCCCAATTTCAGCCCGAATTGTGTAATTATTTTTGATTAAATATTGATAAACTTCATCTAAACTTAAATAATCTTTATTTTCAACAATAATCTTATTTCAAACTTTTTTATCTGAAAATCCATCAATATGACTTTGTTTTAAAACAATATATTTATCAGGCAATGGCATTGCAATTGCACCAATCACACTTGATCCATTTGCTTTTTCTTCATCATCAGCCGTTGTTAAAACTAAAATCTTGCCATTAACTAGATTGGGAATTTGTGTACTTCTAAAAAAGTCATAATAATTTTCAAATCGAATATCAGCATTAAAGTAATTAATATCAGGGGTGAAATTTCTAAAAATTGATGATATTAATGATCTTGTATAAACTGAAGGAAGTTTTTTAATTTTTGAACTATTTTTATCTGGTTTTAATAAGAAACTATCAACATTTTCATTTGAAATACTTTGGTTTAATCATCCGGGGTTTAATGTTTCATGATACAATCTTCCGACATTATTTTCAAAACCATTAATTTTTTTATTTTTGTCTCCCATATCAACAAAGTGGAAAACATTCTTTTTACTATTTTCTTCATTAACAGTTTCAACAGTAATTGTTTTTCTAATTCCTAGATTATCCTTACCAACACGATCTTGGATATTTTTAAGAATTGAGACTTTTGCAAAACCAACAGTGTTGTTACGAATGAAGTCTTGATGTTTTTTAAGTTTTGAAACATCAGCAATTGCTTCAAAATCTTCATTTGAAATTTCATCTTGACCAATTTTATTAAATTCAATATCTTTGATAGTTCAAGCTTTAAGATTATCATTTTTTAATTTATTTGCAGGAATTTTTTGATTTGGTTTTCTTACATTTGCTTCTCATGCTCTCTTGAAAGTTCGATTTAAATCATCTTTTGTAATTTTTTCATTTTCTATAATTTCTTGAAATTTATTTGAACCATCAAGAATTGAGTATTTCATTGTAATCGTTTTATCTCAATATGAGAAATATAACTTATTATCATAATCAGTTTTGTAGTTATTCTTAAAATTAGTTATAAATCTAAAATATGAACCTTTTCAATTTGAATCTTCTTCATTCATTATTTCATTTCAATTTAGAATATAACGATATCAATTATAAGTAACTAGTTTTTCTGACTTTCTTATTCAATTTTTTGGAATTGTATAATTAGTTCCTGACTTTAATTCAACATATGCAGGAGAGTTTACTGAAATATTATTTTGTTTTAAAGTAAAGTTTTTTTCTAACTTATCACTAGCAGTAATTTGTGATTCAGTAGTTTTCTTATCATCTTGTAGTTTTAATTCAGAATTATTATCCTTTTTAAAATATCACTTATTGTCTTTTAAATCTTTTTCAAATCCTAGTAATTTTAAGACTTCTGTTGAAGGAATAATATGCAAAATGCCTTCATCTCTTCATTGGTCATAATCACTAGTTTTAAATGAAGCTTCTTTAGTTTTGACATTAATGAATAATGGGGATGCATCAATTACTGCATCTTTAGTTGCTTGATCATTAAATGCACCTCTAGCAGCAAAAGATATTGTTAAAATATCTCCTAAAGTAACATCTGATTTAAATTCATATTTTTCAGAGTTTTTTAATGTAATAGTCTCTTTAACTAATTCAAATTTTCCGTTTTTATTTGTATAAACTTTAAATTTTTTATTGTTATTATTTCCACCTGAAAAACTAAATTCATTGATTCTGTCTTCAGTTGTATTTGCTTTATTATTAATCGCAAATTTTGTACTTGTTATATTGCCATTAATTTCTTCATAATATAGTTTTAAAAAATCCTGTGTTGAGATATAAAAATTTTTATATTTTTGATCAACATCTCATTTTCCAATATCACTTATTTTAAGATAATTTTGTTTATCAGCAGGTAGATTAAGTGTATAGGTAACTTGTTTTTCATTATTATTTTGGGATTGGCTATTTGGTGTTGCTTCAAATTTAATTGGTTCATTAACCTTTGTAACATTGTCTTCACCAATTTGGTCATAGCCATTATGCGGAATTATTCCAGAAGGATTAAGATCTAAGTCAACTGTTAAATCATGTAACTTAGATACTTTATCATATGCATTTATTGTTCTTGAGTAAGAAGTTCTAACATCATTTAAAAGGGTAAATAAAAATGTCGTTAAAAAGATTAATATGGTTAAACATACTAATGTGACCTTATTCTTCGATAAAGATCTGAAAACTTCTTTAAATAACCTTTTCATAAAATTTATCTCCTTGAATAATATACTTAATAGGTAAAATTATATAATTTATTAAATAAATTATTTAATAAAAAATTTATTTAAAGAAAAAAAGTTGATAAAAAAACTTACTTTTTAACTAAAAGTAAGCTTATTTTTTTAAATTATTTTTAATAATAATTGACCATTTTCTTGGAATAAAATCTGGTGTTTTTTTTGTTTTTTGATAATAAACTAATACATTAGGGATATTAAAAAAAATCCCCAAATCAAGAATTTGATAATCAATATTTAAATTTTTTTTAATTCAATTTGAATTATTAATTTCATTTTGATAATTTGAAGATTTTAAAAAGCAAAAAATCGCATCTTTTTTTCCTAAATGATGCGAAATTTCAACTAAATTTTTTAGCTCAGAAACTGCTTTCGCACTAATAAAATCAAAAGATTCAAACTCGTTTGATTCTTCGGCACGAAGGGGTTTAATTGTGATATTTTTAAGATCACAAACTTGAATAACTTTTTTTAAAAAATTAACTCTTTTTTGACTTGGTTCATAAATTGTTAATTCAAAATTTGGATTATAAATAAAATAAGGAATGATTGGAAATCCTGCTCCTGAACCAATATCTAAAATTTTTTTATTTGTTAAACAAAGAATATTTTTATTAATTTCTTTAAAAATTAAAATTGATTCAATAATCCCTTCTTTAACTAATTTATCTTGATAATAACCAGTTAAGTTATAAGTTTGATTATGATTTTCAATTAAAAAATAATAATCCCAAAGTTTGGAAATTATTATATCATCTATCTTATTTAAAGAAGTTTTAATTAATTGATTAAACTCTTCCCTTGCTATAATCTTCATATATTTCACCAATTGAAGTGTTATTAATATTTGCTTTAATGACTAATCCAAGAAACTCTGCCATTGACAATTCTCTTAATTTTTTAAAATGTGATAAGTGTGAATGATCAATTGAATTAGTAATAATTACTTCATCAATAATCTTACTTTCCTCAAACATTTCAAAACCTTTTGAAAATAGTCCATGTGTTGCGGCAATAATAATTTTATTCGCCCCTTGTTTCTTTAGAATTTCTGCCGCATGAACAATTGTTCCACCTGTATCAATAATGTCATCATAAATAATCACATTTTTATTTTTAACATCCCCTAAAACACCCATAATTTCTGAAACATTTGGGGCTGTTCTTCTTTTGTCAATAATTGCAATTTGTTCTTCAGTTTTTAGTAATTCTGAAAGTTGTCTTGCCCGCACAGCGCCACCATGGTCAGGAGAAACAATTACAAATTTATCATTTCTTAAACGAAACTCTTTTGAAAAAATAAATTGTCCTCGCAAATCATCAACTGGGATATTAAAAAACCCCTGAATTGAAGCATTATGTAAATCAAGCGTAATTAATTTATCTGCTCCTGCTGTCTCAAGTAAATCCGCAACTAAACGTGCTGTGATTGGTTGGCGTGGGTTTGCCATTCGATCTTGTCTTGCATAACCATAATAAGTCATTACACAAATTACTCTTTTGGCATTGGCGCGTTTTAATGAATCAATAAAGATTAATAAATCCATTAAATTATCATTGACTGGTTTTGAGGTGTTATTAATAATGAAAACTGTTTTGTTTCGCACTGTTTCATTGGGAAAAAGCATTCTTTCTCCATCGGCGAATATTACTTTATTAATTTTTTTAATCTCACGATTTAAATAAATTCCAATCTCGTTTGCTAATTTTTCGGAATTATCCATCGTGAAAATAGCAATATTATCATCTTTTTGTGTCATATTATAAAACTTAATTCCTTATTTAATTTATATAGTAAATTGTAATATATTAATGCCAAACTTGGATTTTTTTATCAAGATTTAATTTTAATTTTAAAAAACAAAAAAAGACATTTGAAATTTTTGATGTCTTTTTTTAAAAAAATTAATTATAGAATCGAACGATAAACTTTTCGATAGATTATTTTGACAATTGCAACTAATGTTAAATAGGTTGTTAAAAGCAATGCTAATCAAGCAAAATATATCGCTGGAAGTGGAGATAGAAGCAGTGCTGAATTTAATTTTGGAATATATGGCAATGCTGTTACGACACCAATTCCCATTAATGTTGAAATAATCAGTGGAACTGAAGCATTGGTTTGAATAATTGCAACTTTTTTTGATCTCAAGAAATGTAGAACCATTGCTTGTGTTCACATTGAAAGAATTAATCATCCTGATCAAAACATTGATTTAAATAGTGTTTGTTGTTCTTTTGATAATAAGTTGTGATAATCACTGATTTTTGTGAATGTTTCTTTCCCAACTGATTTTGGTAGAATCAAGAAAAACAATAAACAAAATGTCATGACATCAATGATTGAACTTGTAATTCCAAACCAAAGCATAAATTTCCAAATTGATTTATGATCCCATTTCGGCGGTGATTCAATTGTTTCTTTATCAACATTATCCCAAGGGATTGCCCCACAACAAATATCATAAATTAAGTTTAGAAAAATTATTTGCACTGGTGCCATTGGAATAAAAGGCAACATAACCGATGCAATCATTACACTTAAAATATTCCCAAAGTTTGAAGCAACAGTTATTTTGATGTATTTGTTGATATTAGCATGTGTTTTTCTACCTTCAATAATTCCGGTTGCTAAAACATTTAAATCTTTTTCTAAAAGAATAATGTTTGCTGTTTCTTTTGCAATATCAACAGCTGTATCAACAGAGATTGAAACATCAGCAATTTTCATCGCCGGAGCATCATTAATTCCGTCACCCATATAACCAACAACATGGCCATTTTTTCTTAAAATTGCAATGATTCTTGCTTTTTGATCAGGACTTAGTTTTGCAAAAATATCGGTTTTTTCAACCTCAATTGCTAGCTCTTCATCACTCATTTTTGAAATTTCTTGTCCTAAAAGAATTTTTTGATATGGAATGCCAACCTTTGCACAAACTGATTTTGTAACTAAAGGATTATCCCCAGTTAAAATCTTCACTGCAACACCTAAATTATGTAATTTTTTAATTGCATCTTCGGCCGAATCTTTTGGTGGATCTAAAAATGTTAGATAACCAATTAATGTCATTTCTTTTTCATCTGCAACTGATAATTTTCCAATTGCTTCCGAGGTTGATTTTTTTGAAGCAATTGCAACAACCCTCATTCCTTCTTCGCTAAATTCTCTAACTTTATTTAAAACTTTTTTCGTGATTTTTTTATCCAATGGAACAACTTTACCATCTAAATAAATTTTGCTACATACATTAATAATTTCTTCAACAGCTCCTTTAGTAATTAAAGTCACTTTTTCATTTTTTAATGATTTAACTAAAACTGACATTCTTTTCCGATTGAAATCAAAAGGAACTTCATCAACTTTTAAATAATGTAATTCAAGATTATCTAAATATTTTTTATCCTCTGCTAATTCAAGTGTTCTTGTAATGATTGAAGTATCTAAAATATTTTTTAATCCTGTTTGATAATATGAATTTAAAAATGCATATTTTAAAACATGTAAGTCTTCTTTACCATTAACATCCAAATGACGTTCTAAAATAATTTCATCTTGCGTCAATGTTCCAGTTTTATCAGTACACAAAATATCCATTGTTCCAAAGTTTTGGATTGAATTTAAGCTCTTAACAATTGTTTTAGCTTTCCCCATTGCAATTGAACCTCTTGATAAACAAGCAGTCACAATCATCGGAAGCATTTCAGGGGTAATTCCAATTGCAATTGAAATTCCAAACAATAGCGCATTTAATCAAGCAACATTTCCATCTGTTCTTTGTTGTGTTAATCCAACAATTAAAAAAACAATTGGAATAACAATCGAAATTACAATTGTAAACAATAAAGAAATTTTTTTGATTCCTTTATCAAAGTTGGTTGGAGTTGGTTTTTCATTCAATTTCGAAGCAACTGAACCAATGAATGTCTCATTTCCAACAATTATAACTAATGCTTTAGCAGATCCAGAAATAATATTTGACCCCATAAATGCTAAATTTTGTCGATCAGTAACATTGTCATATTTGCCTTGCGTATCAATTTGTGCATATTTCTCAATTGCAACACTTTCACCCGTTAAAGAAGATTGCGAAACAAATAAGTCCTTAGCACTAATAATTCTTACATCCCCAGGAATTATGTCTCCCGCTGCCAAATGCACAATATCTCCAGCAACAACTTCATCCATTGGAATTTCTTTCAAAACGCCATTTCTTTCAACTAAACATGTTGTTGCAATAATCTCAATTAATTTATTTGCATTTGAAGCTGATCGTTGTTCTTGAATAAAATGAATGATGCTACTTGAAAATATAATTACAACAATAATAATCACAGTGATGTAATTTAAATCATCGGGTTTATTTTGAACAAGTGGCAAAATAATATCAACGATTGCCGAAACAAAAACTAAAACTAAAAGAATGATGTTAAACAAATTAAAAAATGACCTAAAAAATCGCTTGAATCCATTATCTTCACCTTTTTTAGAAATTTTGTTTGTTCCATATTTCTCTTTATTTTCTTTAATCACATCTTCATCAAGAGTACCATGCTCTGATGTATTGTATTTTTTATAAAGATTTTCAATATTAGATTCTGAAGCTTCAATTAAACGTTGATTAATAAAATTTCTTTTTTGTGAAACTTTGTTTGTTTTGATGTTTTTATTTTCTTCTTCAGAAACAAAATTATTTGCTTTTCTTTTCATAAGTTTGCACCTCCTTTTTATTGTTTTTTTAAAAAAGTAATTTATTTTAAAAATTTATTGAATTTAATATCATTAATAAAATTTAATTTTTTCTTAATTTTAGTTTTATTTAATTTATAAAACAAATTACTTTTTTGAATGAGATATTCCTTAATTTTACCTTAATAACTCCTGTTTAATAAAAAAATAAAAATTAAGAATATTATTCTTAATTAAACTTCATATAATTTTTCAATTTCTTTTTGTGATAAATTTTTGGGATTTCCAACTTGAATTAATTCACCATTCTTAATGAAGCAATATTGATCAAAAAAAGTTTGCACAATATTAAGATCATGAATATTGATTAAAATTGTTGTTTGGTATTCCTTGTTAATTTTTTTAAGAATATTCATAATATCTTTTGATGTTTTAATATCAAGAGAAGAAGTTGGTTCATCAGCTAAAATAATGTCAACATTTTTTAATAATAATTTCGCAATCGCAACACGTTGTTTTTGCCCGCCTGATAAATCAGAAATTTTTGTATAAATTTTGTCAAGAATATCTAAACTACTTAAAACATCATAAATTTCTTGTTTTTGTTTTTTAGTAAGAATTTTAAAAAAAGCACAAAATTTATTTTTGTAATTTAAATAAAAATGCAAAATATTTTCATAAACATTTAAATGATTAATCAAATTAGTTTCTTGCGATAAATATCCAACTTTATTGATAATTTTTTTTCATTCTTTTTTCTTAATCAAATCAATGTTTTTATCATTAATAAAAAGATTGCCCGATCTTGTTTTTAACTGTTTTAGTAAGGCATTAAATAATGTTGTTTTTCCTGAACCTGATTTACCAATAATTGCAATCATTTCTCCACGATTGATTTCAAGAGTGATATTTTTTAAAACATTATTTTTTTCTTTTTGGTATGAAGCGAAATAATTTTTAAATTTAATGCTTTGCATAATTGAATATTATAATGAAAAAAGACAAATAAAAAATAAGGTTTATCACCTTATTCAAAATCGGGTTTAATATTTAGATTTTGAAGAATTTGAATTGTTGTATCTTTCATTTCTTTTGAATAATTATCAAAAATGATTTGTTCATCATCTTCTAATCTTATTTTTGGCAGATGAATATAACCGTTTTTTCCAAGAATGACTGGTAGTCCAAAATAAACGCCACTATGTTTGTATTCTTTTGGCAATCTTACACCAAGTGAATAAATTACTTTCCGATCAGTTAAAATTGCTTGCACAATTTCTGCTAAGTTTGCACCAATACCAAAATTTGTAATACCTTTCCCACTAATAATTTCAAATGCTTCGTCTTTAACTTTTTGGTTTAAATTATCAAGTCATTCTTTTGTAATCATCCCATTTGCTAATCAATCTTTTAATGAGCCAAGTCCAATCCGCATTTTTGAAAAAGGAATTAAACATCTTGCACCATGTTCACCAATCACAAAACCTGTGATTGATGAGGCTTTAACATTGATTTTTTCAGACAAGAATTTTTTCATTCTTGCTGTTTCTAAAATTGTTCCGGATGAAATAACTTTGCTTGATTCAAATTGCGTTACTTGTTGATAAACACAAGCCATAATGTCAACAGGGTTTGAAGCAATAATTGTAATTCCATTAAAACCTGATTTTTTAACATTTTTAGCAATTTCTGCTATTAATTTCGCATTATCAGTTAATAGTTCCAAACGATCTTTTAAAACACCATCTTTTGGTTTGACTGAGGCCGTAATAACAATAACTTGTGCATCTTTTAAATCATCATAATTTCCAGGTGTAAATGTTGATCCATTATTTGCCATTGAACATGCCGCATCATTTAAATCTTTAGCTTGTGCTTTGACATAATCCGCAAATGCATCAACCAAAATATAATCTGCTTCAATTTGTTTATTCAATGCCGCATATAAAAAAGATGATCCAACTGCACCAACACCAATAATTCCGATTTTATTCATTTTTATTTTCTCCCATTAATTCTGTAAATTTCTTTGTTAACTCAATATTATAAGCTCTTAAGCCATTATCTTCAAATGGATCTAAATCCATTAAATAAGCAGACATGATTGCAGCATGATGAATAAAAGAAATAATTCAACCTAAAGTTTTGTGATTTAAATCATCAATAATAATTTCGACAAAAGGTATTTGATTGATTAAATGACAATTTTTTATTACTTTATTCATAACCTTATTTAGTTTATTATAAGAATATTTCATTAAGTAGTTTAAATCATTTAAATCACTATCATCCATAATGCTAACATTAAAATCAAATGATGGGTTTTTAACAATTAGATGCGTATCAAACATTTGTTGATGCTTTTGAAAAAATATATTCGTATATGTTTTTGTATCTGAAGGTTGCAAAAATGAATTAACCTTTATTCCGCGATAACTTCGATATGAGGTTTCATTCAAATACATTGCAAGTAAATTACCAATTTTTTGATGTGTTTGTGAAAAAACACAAATATTTTCATTGACAAAAATATCTTTTTGTTTAGTATTGCGGTCTAACTTACTAAAGATATAACGCACCAAAGCATATTTGTAAGCACTATTATTTCCTAGCGGGCAATTTTCATAAAATAAATTCGCCTCATTTGCCCCTTCAAGATATGAATCAATATTAATTCTTGCACAAGCAAGTGGAAGCAACACAGCTGCTGAATAGTTTAAAAAACGTTCATTTGTATTATCCAATAAAACTAAATGTTGATAATTTTTTGCTTGGGCTCAATTAAATAAACGCCCATAGTTATTATTTGTTGTAACATAAATATATTTTGTCGCATTATTTCTTCCGACACGATTTGTTAATAAAGAAATCAATTCTCTAAAGATAATCAAAGATTCAAAATCATCGCCATTTTTTGAAATCACATTTAAAGCAAAACGCTTATTTTCCAAATATTTAATTAAATTTGCCACATCAATTCCTGAATAACTTTCATTGATGAATAAAATATCAATATCGCTATCTTCCTTAAGATGTGTATCAACTAAATTAATAATGCTTTCTGATTGTAAACAAATATATTCTGGTGCAATTACAACTAAAACTTCAATTTTTTCTTCATTAAAAAACTTTAAGATGTTTTGAAGTTTTGAATAATCACTTTTTTGTATATTTTTTTTGACATGCAAAAAACCTAAATTTTTTTGTGAAGAAATCTCATTGGTTTTAATTTTTTCATTGATGGAATGAATAATTTCTTTGTATTTACCTTCAAAAACTTTTTGATTAATGACTTGATCGCAAACAAAATCAATTTTATTTTTAATTGCCATGTTCAATTTCCTTATTTGTAAAGTTTAATAATGACTCAAATTCAGCATCATTCGCATCAAGACGAAATTCAAAGGGATTTCTTAATTCTTTAGGATGAATTTGTTTAAATGAAAGCAATAATTCATTATTCGGCATGATTTCAATAATTTTTACTTCTTTGATATCATTGACACGAAACATCATATTCAAATCCTTAACAAAATAATCACTTACTTCTGAAATATTTAAATAACAAATATTGCCATTCTCTGTTTTAAAAGTAATGACATTTTTTGAGATTCTAAAAACTTTTGCTTTAATTATTTGACCAACAAAATACTCCATAATCTCCTTTTTTTATTTTTATTTTGTTACACAATTTTAAATATTTAAGTATAAGTTATATTATATAACTTTATTAAACTTAAAAAAATAGTTTCTAAAAACCCGATTTTTAATCCCTAAAAAATAAATTCGATTAAATATTTAGTAATAAAAACAATAAATTAGATACTTTCATTTCTTTTTGGGTTTTTTAGTATAAAATTATCAAAAAAGGATAAGGGTGCAAAAGACTAAAAAAAATACCCATATTTTAATTAAATATCTTAAATTATTGATATGATGGGTTTATCTTATCTTTTTCATAATTTATGAAAGGATTAATAAATTATACAATATGAAAAAAATAAAAATCTTCTTATCAGCAATACCAATTATAAGTCTTTCAACGCTAGCCATTTCATGCTACCAAAAAGAAAAAAGTCTTAGTTTCATTGTCAATGCCCCATATTCAAAACAAAAACAACACACTTTCTTTAAAGACATCTTAGATCAATTCAATCAAAAAACCAAACAAAATTTGAAACTTGAATTAATTTATAGCAGCCAAAATAATGATTCAATCAATGTTATTAAAAAAGGGACAAGCAATATTGCTGTCTTAACACTTCCAAATTATATTTCCCAGATTCATGAAAAAGGAAATGAAAATATTTTGCCAATCATTCAAACAAAAACTAAAGCTTTTAAATTTGATTATAATTTTAATGACCAATATAGCAATGGTCAAGAAAATGATAAATTAAGACAAATTGCTAAAAAAGCACAAGAATTATTTGAAAAAGTTCCACATGCACTTTGAAATGATGCCGAATATCAATGAGATGGTGAAAAATATGAATTTTTTTATCAACCAGATAATAAACTAGTTGATTATTACCGTGGAATAATCATGATTCAAGGCAATAAAAAACAAAGAGATGAAATTAAGAAGGCATGAGATCAAAAAGATTGAAATGCATTTCGAAATTTTGGAATTCTAAGTGGTAAAACTGGTAGTGCATCAAAATACATTTTGCAACAGGAATTATTCAAAAAACATTTCAATAAAGAAGGAAATAAATTTATTTCATTTGCAATTGATCGCATTAAAAATCCAGAAAAATATAGCACAACAGATAATGCGCGCAGAGATATTGGACGTGGCGAAACTAAAAATTATAATATTGTTTTTGATGATTTTGGTTCATTTGCTTATACAAATTCAAGTAAAGGTTATTTTTCGCCTGAAAACGCAAATGGTGATGTAAAAATTGAATTTCTAACAGCTACTGATCCTATAAAATATAATATTATTGTGGTTGATAAAAAAATTTTTAGTGCCGAAGAAATTAAAATTTTACAAGAAATTATAATTAAATTATGAGAGGAAAAAAAGGATGATTATGGAGCATCATTGGGTTTCAATGGCTATGAAATCATTACTGATGTCAAAAAACAAGTAATTGATCCTTATAAAAAAATATTTTCATAGCATATGGGTATAAAAAATGGTTTTTTTAAAGAAGGTATTCAGTTAGAAAATAATACTATTTTAAAAAATGGTCCAATTAAACCATTTTGGAGAATTATTTTTTTTCTTTTAATTATTGCCTTAGTCATTGGATCAATTTTGATTATTAATTTTAGTATCACTTCCAATGGTCTAAATTTATTATCTCAAAATTTAAAGGATTTTTTTAGTCCTTCCTCATATAGTGAACTATATGAAAAAAACTTATTTTTACTTTCCATAAGTTTTTTATGAAACAGTATTAAATTAGTTTTTTTAAGTACCTTTATTGGCTTTATTTTAGCAATGATTACAGCATATTTTTCAAATTTGAAAATGAATATTAAGTATGTTGCAATACCTTTTAAAATAATCATTATTTTTTTAAGAATTTTCCCTGAATTATTTTTTATTTATTTATTTAAAATTTCTTTTGATAAAGCCTTAGCAATCAATTTGATTTATTGTTGGTTTACTTGACTTTGATTACATGAATATTTTTCACAGACAATTGAAAATGCAAATTTTAGTATTTTTTTTCATATCACAAAAACCAAACAATCAAAATGAAAAGCTTTTTGAATTGATATTTGACCACAAATAAAAATTAAATTTATTAGCCATTATATTTATGCTTTTGAAGGTAATTTAAGATGATCAACAATTTTAGCTAATTTTGGTTATTTTGGAATTGGAATTTTATTAAATCCACAAGAATATCCAATTGATTATACGCAATTACTTATCCCTTTATTTGTATTAGTAACTTTTTTAGTTTTACTTGAAATTTCTTCCCAACATATTAATAAATTTTTATTTGAATCCAAAACAATTAATGGTGCAAATAAAAAAAAATATACGACAATTAAAAGTATTAAAATCATGCTATTAACTTTTTTTATTTTAATTGGAATTGCCATTGCAAGTTTTTCTTTACAAAGTTTAATTGGTCAAAAATTTTACAAAACTGGAGCAATTTCTTTTTTTCAAAAAATTTTTAATCCGGATTGAAAAAACCTAATTTGAAATTTTAGTCATGATGGAATTTTTTGAATCTTATTGCAATTTTTTTCCTTAATATTTTTAACATTTTTCTTTGTTTATATTATTTCATATTTCAAAATGCTATTGATGGCAAAAAGTTTATTAGGAAAAAAAGTCGCTTGAATTTTTAAACATTTCAATATTTTTATGCGTGCAATTCCTGTTGTTGTTTTATTTTTATTAATATCAAATTTATTTAACCAATTTTCTGCTGCTTTTGTCTTAGCTTTTTCAATTCATAGCTCTTCATCAATATCAAGAAATTTATACCAAACAATAAATGCAGTTAATGAAGAAAAAATTTCAGAATTAAAAAAAATGAAGTATGGTAATTTCTGAATTTATCGGAATTATATTCGCCCCCAAATTAAACTTGATTTTATTACTTTTTCAACATTTGAAATTGAAAGAATTACAAGAAATTTTATTACTTATGGATCACTATCTTCCTCAATATTAGGGCAAAAAACAAACATCACAAAATTTAATGACATTGAAGATATAGCTCCATATTTATGAATTGGATTTTTAATTATTAGTCTTATCAATTTAGTATCTTATATTACTCGTTTGAAATGAACAAATCAAAAATGAATTTAAAAATTGACGCAATGATCTTAGGTCGATTTTTTTTATTTTTACACTTTATTAATAAAAGTATTCATTTTAACGAAAATAATTTATTTATTATTAATTAAATTCAAGAGTCTTCAACCATTGCTGATAATAAATCAAGAGTTTCTTCAATTGTAAATTTAACTACCAAAATTCCATCAAATCCCACAACACTGATATATGCTTTATTTTCTTTTAAAGAAACAGCAACTCCTATATCTTTGGCTTTATTATTAAGAGATGGATATTTTTCTGTAAGAACTTTTATTATATCTTTAGATAAGAGTCTAGTTCCTCTTTTTGGTGAAATTTCTCCTAAATTTGTATATATTAAAATTGAAGATATTTTTTTTCTTTAGTAAATTTATCAATACCAGGTTGCTCTTTATGATTATCTTTTTGATTCTCCTTTTTTACATTATCATCATTCTGTGGAGTTGTATTTTGTTTTTTTGAGGTTCTTTTAATTTATTTTCTTCTTTTCTTGTCTCAACACATGATGCAGCAGCAAGTGACAATGCTGACAGTGATGAAATTGAACCTAAGATCAATAATATTTTGTTTGATTTTTTTATTACTTTTATATGAATCTCTCAGAAAGGTTTATATTTAAATTGTTCTTTCAGTTTTATTTAAACTTAAAATTTATAACATTAGTATTGTTAAGAGTTTAATTGTAGTTTTTTATACAAAATAGTCGATTTTTAGAAAAAATTTTTAATAAAAATAAAAGTTCCCAACAATCGGGAACTTCATAATTAGAATTTATAAATAGGTTATTTAGCTAATAGGAAAAATCCGGACTTTTCTACTTGAGATGATAAATAATCAAGTCCACCTTCAATACTTGTTTTTTTTAGTTTTTCATATTCACTTTTCTTACATCAATTGGGTCTTCATCAATATAAGAATATAGATCATATTCTGAACCTGATTTTAAAGATCAATTGTAATTACCATCTGATCAATATGTATAATCCCTCCCGTCGTGTTCTCCTCAAACAGCTTCTACTTTATTTGAATTAGTAGGTCTTGGATCAATATCTTTTTTTTCTCCTAATTTTAATGATCAATTATAATCACCATCCCATACATATTCATATGGTTTCCCATTATGTTCACCATAAACAGCTTCTACTCTTGTTGGTTGAGATTTAGGCATTTTATTTACTAATCTTTCATTCGAAGAATCTATTTTATTTTTATCTTCTTTTTGTTCACTTTTTGAGCTTTCATTTTTATTTTTTTCATCATCTTTTTTTGAAGTATTATCTTTATTATTTAAAGTGTTTGATCCTTGTTCTGTTTGAGAATTACCATCTTTAGGTTTAACATCATCATTTTTATTATCTTTATCTTTGTCATTCTTTTGCTGATTTGATGATCCATTATTAGATGTATCATTAGATTTATTTTCTTGTTCTTGTTTTGTTTTATTTCCACATGATGCAGCAACAAGTGGCAATGCTGACAGTGATGAAATTGAACCTAGGACCAATAATATTTTGTTTGATTTTTTCATTACTTTTATATAAATCTCCTAAAAAATTTACATTTAAATTGTTTTTATAATTTTTACTTAAGATTGAAATTTATAACAATTGCATTGTTACAAACTCAATTATAGTTTTTTTTTTTTTTTTGCACAAAATAGTTAATTTTCAGCGATTTTGTTGAAAGTAATGCAACTTTTAAAATAAAATATTTGCTATTTTTGTTTCACCGCATGTTACTGCAACAAGTAGCAAAGTTGACAACGATCCAATTTAACTTAAGTTAACAATATCTTATTTGATTTCTTAAATATAAACTAAACTATCTCCTAAATTAAAATTTATAAATTATTAAATTAATAAGCACTTTTTTTATATTGACTTAAGTTTAAACCATAACAATTCAAATTGTTAAACCAGGAATTATAATTTTTTTTATATTTTTTACTAAAAACATGATATCTATGGAAAATATACTTGATAATGAATAAAAAAATAATAAAACTTGCATTATTCATGCAAGTCATTAATTTAAATCATATTATTTAACTTAATCGATTACATCATTAATATCTTTTTCACCAAATGCATCTATAGCAGATTTATTTAATATTAATGTGTTTGTTTCTGAATCAAAAATTATGTCAATAAAATCATCTATGTCATCAAGTATTTCAACAAGATGTTCTTTTAATTCTTCATCTAAATCTAAATAAGTATTTTTATCTTCAGCTTTTATTTTTTCAAGTATAGAAATAAATGAATCTATAATTTCATCAACTTCATACAAAGTTTCTAGATCAGACTCTTTTTCCTCTTCTTCTTGATCTTCTTCTTGATCTTCATCAGGGGATAATTTTTCAATTGCTGTGTTTATTTTAGCTTTAATAGATTTTAATAATTCAATTTTTGAATATAATTCAAATTCAGTTATTGGATTTTTTTCATCATAAATATCTAACTGATCACTAAATAATTTAAATGTTTCTTGTTCAGAGTCTCAAATTAATTCAATATATTCATTAATTTCAGAAAAAATTTCTAATAATTCTTCCTGAAATTCTCCCTTTATATATGAATCATCCTTCTTGATTTCCTCAAGAGCACCTATAAATGCAGTTAATGTCTCATTAACTCTATTGACATTTTCTAAGGTTTTTTCTTTTTCTTCATTAGAAGTGTCACTAGAACCTAAATTTTCGTCATCTAATTCTTTATCTAGTTCTTTTTCAATTTCTTCTATTTTTGAATTAAGTGCCTTTAATGAAGTTAATTTTTCTTCCAATTCTTTTAATACACTATTTGATTCTTTAGCATTTGCTGAATTACTATCTTCATTTTTATTTTTTTCATCATCTTTTTTTGAAGTAGTATCTTTATTATTTGAAGTGTTTGATCCCTGTTCTGTTTGAGAATTACCATCTTTAGGTTTAACACCATCATTTTTATTATCTTTATCTTTGTCACCTTTTTGCTGATTTGATGATTCATTATTAGATGTATCATTAGATTTATTTTCTTGTTCTTGTTTTGTTTTATTTCCACATGATGCAGCAACAAGTGGCAATGCTGAAAGTGATGAAATTGAACCCAAGACCAATAATATTTTGTTTGATTTTTTCATTACTTTTATACTAAATCTCCTAAAAAATTTACATTTAAATTGTTTTTTAATTTTTACTTAAGTTTGAAATTTATAACAATTACATTGTTACGAACTCAATTATAGTTTTTTTTTTTTTTTTTGCACAAAATAGTTAATTTTCAGCAATTTTTGTTGAAAAATAGTCTTTTTTTTAGAAGAAATGTATTAATTTTCTGGATTTTAATTTGTTTATGTATAAAAACAATTTATTAACAATAATTTTAAAAAAATGATCCACAAAAATGGATCATTTTTACTTAATTTTTGTTTATAGTTAATCTTGTTTTCTAAGTTTATCTAATTCTTGTTTTTTCTTTAAAAATACATCTTCTCTGAAAGAATAAACTTCATTTCAAAACTTTTCAAGTTCTTCTTTGCTTAACTCTCCCCTATCAATTTTAACCCCACTCATTTCCTCATATTTTTTTTCAATTTTATTTATTTCTTCTGTTAATTCTTTTTTAGTAGATTCAAAAGTTTTTTTCTTTTCTTCTTCATTACTAAATTTTGATTCGTCAAAAACATATTTATTTATTTCTTTAAAAAGTTCAAGATTTCTTTTAATATCTTGAAGAGTGTCTTTTACTGATATTTCATCATATTTGCTTCTTTCCTCAGTATCATTTTTATTTTCATCATAATCAATATTATATTCATTGAATAGTTTAAAAGTTTTTGTTTCAGAATCTCAAACTGAGTTAAGAACATTTTTAAATTCATTTATTTCTTTAATAATGATTTTCTTATCAAGATCATTATTTTTAGATAAATTTTCATATTTGTTAGCAAATCGTTCTATAAATCCTAAATTTGATAATACATCATTAAAATGGGTCAATCCATCTTTATTAGTTTTATTAAGTTCCTTAAAAAATTCATCTAATTTTTTTTCTTTTTTTAATTGATCAAATACTTTTTTATTGGCAAAAACTTCTTTTAAAAGAATTTTTAATTCTTCTAATTTTTCTTTAATTTCTTTATCAATAACAATTTTGTTTTCATTATTATCAGGATTAGGATTTGGAGTAGGTTGAGGATTTGGTTCTGGAGTTGGAGTTGGCGAAGGTTGAGGTTGTGGTTTTGGATTTACATTTGATTCTTCCTTATTTTTATTATCACATTTTGCTGCTATTAAAGGCAGAGTTAAAATTGATGAAACAAAACCCAAACTCAATAAAACTTTATTTATTTTTTTCATTTAATTTAAAATGTCTCCTTTATTTAATATTATTAATAAATCAAAAAAAATTAATTTAATTATTTTGAAGTAAACTTTTTCCATTCATTTCATTTGGAATCTCAAAATCTAAATAATCCAAAATCGTTGGTGCAACATCAGACAGTGAACCATTTTGAAGTTTGATTTTTTTATCTGAGCAAATAAACATCACTGGACTTGTCGTGTGCTTTGTCGCTGGTTGGTTATTTTTATCTTCGGTTATTTCAGCATTACCATGATCAGCCGTAATAAATCAAGTTACTTCATTTTGATTTTGTTGCACATAATCATAAATGCGTTTAAATTGCGCATCAAGAAACTCAATTGCTTGAATTGTAGCTTTTAAATTTCCAGTATGCCCAACCATGTCTGGATTAGCATAATTCATAATCACAAAATCAAATTTCTCTATATTGTTTAATAATGCATCTGTGATTTCTTTGGCTGACATTTGGGGATAATCAGCAAACGACTTAGCTTTAATACTATCCACTAAAATGCGTTTTTCATTTGGATATAAAATCTCTTGACCACCATCCATAAAAAAAGTTACATGCGCATATTTTTGTGTTTCAGCTAATCTTAATTGACTTAAATGATTTTTTGAAATCACTTCACCTATAGGATTAGTTATTTTCATTTCTTCAAAAGCAACTAATGACTTAATTCCTTCATATTTCATCAATGAAGCAAATAAGTTTATTTTAATTTGATGTTTTGGTCCATATTGATATAAATCACTGTTTAGAAGTAAATGACTTAACTGTCTTGCACGATCTGGGCGAAAATTAAAAAATAAAACATTATCATTATTTTTTAGAAATAAACCATTTTTATTTTGTGCTGGATAAATAAATTCATCATAGATTTTATTTTGATATTGATTATCAATATATTCAGCAAGATTCAAATAAGTATTTGTGCTTTTACCTAAAATTGCTTCAAGTGCTAATTCATTACGTTCAAAAATTTGGTCACGATCCATTGCATAAAAACGACCCGAAATGCTTGAAATTGGATAATTAAATTTTGCTGATAATTCCTCTAGAGTTTTTAATGAACTTTTTATTGATTGGGGTTTAACATCACGACCATCACCAAAAATGTGAATTGAAACATCTTTTAACCCTTTTTTGTTTGCTAGTTTAAGAATTTCAAATAAATGCTTATCTAGGGAATGGACACCACCATCACTTAATAATCCCATTAGATGTAAAGTTCGTTTGTTTTTAATTGAATCATCAATGATTAAATTTAAAGCTTCATTGTCATCAAATTTGTTTGTTTCAATTGCATTGTTAATTAATGAAAGTCCTGTATAAACAACCCTTCCAGCACCAATGTTTAAATGTCCAACTTCTGAATTGCCAATTTGGCCTTTTGGTAAACCAACAAATTCACCGGAAGCTTCTAAAACTGCATTTGGATAGTTTTCAAATAATAAATCAAATGTTGGATGCGAAGCTTGTGCATATGCATTACCTTGAATTTCTTTTCTTAATCCAAGTCCATCAATGATTGTTAAAATAATTTTTTTGCTTTGATTTTTCATAATTTTCCTTAAAAATTAGTTTATTAAACTAATTGGTTTTAAATCTAACTAAATTATAATAAATAAAATTAAACATCTTTATTTAATATTGCACTTTAAATGACTTTTTTAGATATAAACTTTAGCATTTAAAAGCAAAATTCCCAATATAATTAATATCGATCAAAGAAAATAGGATCAAAGAAAAAGAGTAAATTTAAATAAATAAGATATAAAAAGGAATAATATGTCGCCAAGTGCAAAAAAAGGTTTAATTACAACAGGAATTATTTCGGCAACGCTTGCAATTCCCGCTGTTTTTACCTTAATTCCCTATGGAATTCAAAAGGGTTATTTTAAAACTGATAACTTAATTAAACAATTTAAAGAAAGTGAAAATGAATTTGCAAAAATTCATGGTCAAAAGAAATTAGAAATTGAAAACAAACAAAAAGAATTAGCACCATTAATTGAAAAATACGACAAAATTGAAGAAGAAAAAAAGGAAACCGAAGGTAAGGGATTAAAAGAAAAAATTGCTAAAATTGAATCTAAAATTGCTGAATTACAACAAGAATATCAAAATGGAATTTTTGAAATTGTTTTACCTCATTTAGAAAAAATTGCTAGATATGCTAATGCCAAAGATGATGCGGATGTTATTAAATACACAGCATCATATATCGTTACTAAATATAAACAATTCAATCTGCAATTAAAAAAATTGGGAGAAAAAATTGATCTAAATTATCCAAATAAAAATGAAGCAAATCAAATTGCTAACTTTTATAATGATTGAATTGCATCATTTAAAGAAATTAATAAAAATAATTTAAATGTAACTTCAACAGCCTGAGTTAGTGGGCTAAAATATGAATGAGAAATTGCTAATAATATTTATTCATCAGATCTACGTTTAGTTGGAGCATTTTTAGAATGAGGTTTATCAGCTGCATACCCAGCAAACACATTTTATGGGACATTTAATAAATTTGTTGGTGATAAAGCTGAAAAAGTTCAAAGAAATCTTGAAGAAGGAATTGAAAAAGGAATTATTTTATCAAAAGTTGTAATTAAAAATAATATCCGTTCATTCTTAGCTGCATTTTATCAAGATGAATTAAAAGAATTTTTAAGCAATGCAGCAGACAATAAAAGTGTTTTGGATATTATTAAATTAAGCAAAAAAATTGATCCCAAAACTAAAGCATTCCATGAATTCTATGTATCTAAATATTATCAAGCAGCAAAACATGGATTGGGTGAAGATATTAAAGAACTAAAAATTTTAAGAAATAATTCAATTAATGAAATTGAAGACACAATTGAAATTGTTGGTGAAAATGGGCAAGTTCAAAAAATATATGGATTAGGCTTAACACAAAAAGATCTAGACGCCAAGGGCGTTGGACTTAATGGAATGACAATTCAAAAACAAAAATCAGCAAATGAAAAAGTTTATTCACCAATTTTAAAATTATCAACAACCTCAAATGATTCATCACAAGAAGTTTTCAATTCTGGTTATGAAACAACCAAAACAGCAGTAAAAAATATGGAAGCAGCTGCCAAGGCCGTTGCCAAGTTAATCACTGGTGAAGACAGTGGTGCATGAGAGCCAACTATCCAATACAACTCTAAAGGGGTTAATGGAAGTGAAACTAAACAAACAAAAGTTAAAATTCGTGATGTAAATGGCAATATTGATATCTCTGAATTTAACAAATGAATGAATCAGGAGGATTTCTTCTTTGGACGTGAAACTCATGATTACTACACACAAGAAAAGAAAAATGAACTATTAAAAGATAATAATTTAAAAGATGCTATTGAAAATCTGAATAAACTAGGTTACTCACATTTAAAAGATTCGAATGCAAAATATGGAACAATAACAAATGAAAAATTTTATTTTGGAGCCTTAGAAGCCTTCAAAGCCTACCAACAATTTAGAGAAACAACAATTAATGAAGGCTTTAGTTACTTCCCACAAAATGTTCCAAAATATGGAATTACTGTTTATAGATTTGATGAACGTACTGGTTCTGGTGTTGGGGCTTATAATGGCGAAGTTCAATCCGAAGAAAAGACTCAAGGATCATTTATTTTTAATCCCGATCCATACTATGGTCTTCCAAAATGATCAGTAACTTCATTTGCTAACCATGAAAGTGTGATGGGACACCACAACCAAATTTATTATGCTAAACAATTCCTAAAAACAATTGATGATCAAACAATTGGAAACATCTTTGATTACACATCATACATCGAAGGATGAGCATTATTCATGGAATGATTTGGAATTGAAGCAGGACTATATGGTGAACCTGATTTTGAAAATGAAGATTACTATGCAATTCCAAAAGATTTCAAGAAAGCAAAAGGGATAACAAACTTCATCAAAGCTACAAAAGCTGAAGAAGTAACTGATAATGAAATCAAACAAATGAAAGATTTACATGGTGGTGTTTATTGAAATCTAATTAAACCTGAAAAAGTAAATAATAATGACAAAGAAATCACCCTAAAAGCTGCTGAACTAGCTAACATCCTTCAATACTACGGTGCTCTAAATGAAGCACAATTGCGTAACATGAGACGTGCTGTTGATACAGCATACCATGGGGATATTAAAGGTGAAAGCGATCTACCAAAAGATCCATCAATTTCTGATATTAGAAACTTCTTAAAAAATAATTCAGCTTTAGGAGTTGGAGATATTGCTGCTGAATCAAAACGTTATTTAAATCTTCCTGGTCAAGCAACATCATATAATGCTGGTAAAGAAGAAATGTTAAAACTATATGATAAAGTTAGAAAATCAAAAAATCTTTCAAGAAAAGACTTTGTTTCAAATAAAGAAAACATTAAAGAATTTTTAAATCTAATTTTAGAAACAGGGGCATTGCCACTTGATACATTGAAAGAAATCATTGAACTACATTACAATTTATAACTAAAAAATAAAAGAATAATGAGAAGAAAGAAAAATTCTTCTCATTTTATTTTTTAATAAAGTTCAAATACAATAATGAAATTAACAAATAATTTAACATAAAAAAATAGAATCATCTTAGATTTGTTTTATAATAATTTATTATAAAATACAAAAAATAATCATATTGATATATAAAACAAACCTTTTAATTTAAATAATATAATAGAAATAAATTTTGAACTTTAAGTCTAAATAGTGAACTTAAGGTTTATAAAAAACTCAAAAAAAGAAAAGTTTAATCAGTTGAGCATTTACTCATGGTTAAATGTTTTTGTTTTTAGAATATCAATAAATTCAATCATTAAAAAACAAATAAATTACAAATCAAATAATAAATATAAGGAAAAATATGCCATCAAAAATAAAAAAAGGGTTAATTGCAACAGGTATTGTTGCAGCAGTCATTGCAGTTCCTGCAGCATTAACTTTAATCCCATATTCAATTCAAAAAAGTGCTTTTAATAAAATCATTGCAAAAAACAATGAATTGATTGAACAATACAAAAAAAGTGAACAAGAATTCCTTGTTAAATATAATGAAAAAAGAAAGAGAATTTCAGAAACAAAAAATGAAATAGCAGCATTAGAAGATGAATATAATGAAAAAATAAATCAAGAAAATCCAAATCAAGAAGAAATTAAAGGATTGCAAGAGCAAATTGCTAAATCTAAAGAAAAAATTCAAAAATTAGAAAATGAATACCAAGAAGGAATTTTTAAGTTTGTTCTTCCTTCATTAGAAAAATTAGCAAGAGAAGGTAATTCAAAACACACTGAAGACATTATTAAATATACTGCTTTATATATTGTTAACAAACATAAGCAATTTAACACGAAATTAGAAGATTTAGGCAAAAGTGTTGATTTATATTATCCAAAAGAAGAAGAAGCAACCCGAATTTCAAGATTTTATCAAGGGTGAATCAATGAATTAAATAAAATTAGCAAAATTAATTTAAATGTGACCTCAACTGCATGAGTAAGTGGTTTAAAATATGAATGAGAAATTGCTAAGGATATTTATGCATCAGAATTACGATTGATTGGTGTTTTCTTAGAATGAGGAATTCCAAGTGCTTATCCAGCAAACATCTTTTATGGAACATTTAATAAATTTGTTGGTGATAAAGCTGAAAAAGTTCAAAGAAATCTTGAAGAAGGAATTGAAAAAGGAATCATTTTATCAAAAGTTGTCATTAAAAACAACATTCGCGGATTTTTAACTGCCTTTTACCAAGATGAACTACTTAATTTTTTAAGAAGTAGAGAAAATGAAAAAACTGTTTTAGATATTATTAAATCTAGTACAAAAGTTGATCCTAAAACCAAGGCATTCCATGAATTTTATGTTACTAAATACTATCAAGCATCAAAACATGGATTGGGTGAAAACATCAAGGAATTAAAAATTCTAAAGGAAAATTCAATTAATGAAGTTGAAGACACAATTGAAATTCTTAATCAAAATAGAAGAATTCAGAAAATTTATGGTTTAGGATTAACCAAAAAAGACTTAGATGCAAGAGATGTTGGTTTAAGTGGTATGCCAATTCAAGGTAAAAAAGAACAAGGGCAAAGACTATATGACACAATTTTAAAATTGTCAACAACCTCAAATTATTCATCACAAGAAGTCTTTGATTCAGGTTATGAAACAACGAAAACTGCCTTAAAAAATATGGAAATTGCCGCTAAAGCAGTAGCAAAATTAATCACTGGTGAAGACAGTGGTGCATGAGAGCCAACTATCCAATACAACCCTAAGGGGGTTAGTGGAAAAAGAGTAAATAATGTTCAACTAAAAATTCGTGATGAAGAAGGTAACATTAATCTTTCTGAATTTAACAAATGAATGAACCAAGAACAATTTTTCTTTGGCCGTGAAGGCAAAGAATATTACAATCAAGACAAAAGAAATGAATTATTAAATGACCCAAATTTAAAAGAATCAATTGCAAATTTAGATAAATTAGGATATGCCCATTTAAAAGATTCAAAAGATCCATATGGCACAATCACAAATGAACAATTTTATTTAGGAGCCCTAGAAGGATTTAAAGCATATCAACAATTTAGAAAAACAACAATTGATGAAGGATTTAGTTATTTCCCAAAACAAGTTCCTAACTATGGAATTACAATTTATGAATTTAAAGATCGTGAAAAATCTGGAGTTGGAGCTTACAATGGTGAAAGACAATCTGAAGCAAATACTTTTGGATCATTTATCTTCAATGCTGATCCATACTATGGTCTTCCAAAATGATCAGTAACTTCATTTGCTAACCACGAAAGTGTGATGGGACATCATAACCAAATTTATTATGCTGAAAAATTCTTAAAAACAATCAATGGTCAAACAATTGGAAATATCTTTAATTATACTTCATACATTGAAGGATGAGCATTGTTCATGGAATGATTTGGAATTGAAGCTGGATTATATGGTGAACCTGATTTTGAAAACAAAGATTACTATGCTAGTCCAAAAGATTTCACCAAAGCAAAAGGAATAACAAGTTTCATCAAAGCTAAAAAAGTTGAAGATGTAACAAAAGATGAAACCAAACAAATGAAGGAATTGCATGGTGGTGTTTATTGAAACTTAGTTGCTTCAGTCAAAAAAATTAATAATGAAAAAGAACATACCCTAAAAGCCGCAGAATTAACAAACATTCTTCAATACTACGGAGCTTTGAATGAAGCTCAATTACGTAACATGAGACGTGCTGTTGATACTGCATACCATGGTAATGTTAAAGGTGAAGCTGACTTACCAAAAAATCCTTCAATTTCAGACATCAGAAACTTCTTAAAAAACAATTCAGCATTAGGGATTGGAGATATTACAGCAGAATCAAAACGTTATTTAAATCTTCCTGGTCAATCAACTTCATATAATGCTGGTAAAGAAGAGATGTTAAACTTATATGACAAAGTTAGAAAATCAAAAAATCTTTCAAGAAAAGACTTTGTTTCAAATAAAGAAAACATTAAAGAATTTTTAAATCTAATGTTAGAAACTGGTGCACTACCGCTTGATGCACTAAAAGAAATTACTGAATTACATTACAATTTATAATAAAAAAATCCAAAAAAATGAGAGGAAAAAAATTCTTCTCTTTTTATTTTTTAATTAACAAATAAGTAAATTTAAATAAAGCTAAAACCCAAAATCAAAACAAAGATTTCTTATTATAAAACTAAGATTATCGCAATAGATTATAATTAATAATATATATAACTAAATTATAAATTTGAAATTACTTATTGATATTACTCGCATAATAATAAAAATTAATTTTGTATTTAAAAAAGGAGCAAAAATTGAAAAATAAAATATTTAAAAAAATAGGATTAATTCCTATTATCATTGCTTTTGGAGCAATGCCATTAATTGCTGCAAGATGCAATAATTCCAAATATTCGCATCCTAAAGCACCAAAACAACCAATTGCTCAGGTTGAGATCAATGAAAAATTTAATTTAACACCTGAACAACTTAAAAATTTTGATAAAAAAATTATTTTGATTACAGATAGTGGCGATTTAAATGACAAAGCATTTAATCAATCTAGTTGGGAAGGATTATTACATTTTGCTGATATTCAGTCAAAATTAAGCCGAGACAAATATGGAGCACTAGAGATTAAGGATCATAAATTTGATGAAGTATATAATCAAGCTTTAAATAAAGGTTACAACATATGATTACTATCTGGTTTTAATCATAAAGACCGAATTAGAAGTTGAATTGAAAAAAATATTGAAGAAGTAAAGAAAAATAAAATTATTTTTATTGCCCAAGATTTTTCAAATAAAGATGCTAATGGTATTAAAGGACATAGCATTTATCAAGAATTTGATACCAAAGAAGCTTCATTTTCAGCCGGATATGCTGCTGCTAAATTCTTATCAAATGAAAAAGATAAAAAAGATCGAACTTTTGGTACGTTTGGTGGAAGATCTGAGGAAGCTGTCACTGATTTTATTGAAGGATTCATGAAGGGTGTATACTGATGAAATAAAGATGCAACAGAAGATAAAAAAGTTTATATCACTTCCCCTGAAATTGATCTAAGTTCAGGTTTTGACACCGGGACGCAAATGGATACAGTTATTAGTAAGATTCTTTCACAAAATCCAAAAATGGTTTTACCTGTTGCAGGTCAAGCAGTTGGAGTAATCATTGCAAAAGAAGAAATGAAAAATAAATATGTCATTGGTGTTGATACTGATCAAGCAATTGCTGCGCAAGGAAACAAAAAGGAATTATTTTTTACATCAATAACAAAAAGTTTAGGTCAAGCAGCATATGATGCGATTGCAAAAGTTGCCACTTCACAAGAAGCAGATTTATCAACTAATCCAGTAAATGAATTAGGTGGTTTCCAATTTGGTGTTTTGGATGGTTTCCAATTTGAAGGTTTTGAAAAAAAATGGGTCGATATCACTAAAACCTACATAGGTGATAAAACTAAAAAAATGCTAGCTGATGAAGCTCTTGCTGCAGGAAGAAAAGAATTTGATAAACTAAATGAAAATGAAAAAAAATGACTAAAATCTAAAAAAGCATTATTCAATGATGATACTGAATTTAAAAATATTCAAGAATTATTAAACAAACTTGCTAAAGAATTACTTTTACCAAAAAATTAATTGAATCACTCAAACTCAAATTATTAAATGAAATGTTCAATCTTAATAATTTTAATGAGGAAAATTTAAAATTTTTTTCCTCATTTTATTACTTGATAAAACCAAATAAAAATTAATCTTAAAATCAAAAAAATATTAAAGTAAAAACTAAATAACATTGGTTTTATTTCTAGATAATGTAAATATATTATAATAATGTTAAGATAAGAATTAAACACTTATCATAAAATAAAAAAAATCTAATTTTTAGATTGAAAATTAGATTGGGAGGACAAATTGAAAAATCAAATACTTTTAAAATTAGGATCAATATCAGCATTAGCTATAATCGGATCATTACCACTTATAGCTGCAGGATGTAATAATTCAAAATATTCACATCCTAAAGCACCTAAACAACCTGTTGCAGATGTTAGAATTGATGAAAAATTTAATTTAACACCTGAACAAGTTAAAAACTTTAATAAAAAAATAGTAATGATTACAGATGGTGGCGATATCAATGATAAAGCATTTAACCAATCAACATGAGAAGGGTTATTAACTTTTGCTGATATCCAAGCAAAATTAAATCGTAGTAAATATGGGGTTTTAGAAGTAGAAAACCACAGATTTGAAGAAGCATATACCCAAGCTTTATCAAGTGACTATAACATATGAGTGTTACCTGGTTTTCTTCACCAAAAACATATAAAAAGTTGAATTGAAAAGAATATTCAAAAGGTAAAAGAAAAAAATATTATTTTTGTTAGTCAAGACTTTACTACCAAAGACACAATAAAAGGATACAGTATCTACCAAGAATTTGACACCAAAGAAGCAGCATTTTCTGCCGGGTATGCTGCGGCTAAATTCTTATCAAATGAAAAAGATAAAAAAGATCGAACTTTTGGTACATTTGGTGGCGGTGATTTCCCTGGAGTTACTGATTTTATTGAAGGGTTTATGAAGGGTGTATATTGATGAAATAAAAAAGCTAGTGAAGACAAAAAAGTATATATTACTTCATCAGATGTTGATTTGACTTCAGGTTTTAAAACTGGAAGTACAATGGATACAGTTATTAACAAGATTCTTTCACAAAATCCAAAAATGGTTTTACCTGTTGCAGGACCAGCAACTAATGTCTTAATATCAAAAGAAAACATAAAAAATAAATATGTTGTTGGGGTTGATGCTGATCAAGCAATTGCTGCACAAGGAAACAAAAAGGGATTATTCTTTACATCAATAACAAAAAGTTTAGGACAAGCAGCATATGATGCAATTGCAAGAATTAGTACTATTCAAGATTTATCAAGTAATAAAATAGGCGAACTTGGTGGTTTCCAATTAGGAAAAGAAGATGGTATTCAATTTGAGGGGTATGCTAAAAATTGAGTAGATATCACAAAAACATACATTACTGATGCTAATAAAAAAACTTTAGCTGAAGAAGCTCTAAAAGATGGAAGAAAAGAATTTGATAATCTTGATGAAAATACAAAGAAATGATTAAAATCTAAAAGAGCACTATTTGAAGAAGAAGAAGATCATAAAACTGTCGGAGAATTATTAAACAGACTTGCTAAAGAATTACTTCTACCTACAAATTAATTATTATGTATGCTGTAGAATTTAAAAACATAACTAAGGAATTCCCAGGAATTGTTGCAAATGATAATGTCTCTTTTAAGGTTAAAAAGGGTTCAATTCATGCGCTAATCGGGGAAAATGGGGCTGGCAAAAGTACATTAATGTCAATTTTGTTTGGACTGTATGAACAAACAAGTGGTGAGATATTAATTAATGGTAACAAAGTACTTTTTTCTGGACCAAATGATGCTAATGCATTAGGTATTGGGATGGTTCATCAGCACTTCAAATTAGTTAATGTATACACAAACCTTGATAACATTATTCTTGGTGAAGAATGAACTTCAGGATTAGGTGTTATTAATCGAAATATTGCTATTAAAAAAATTAAAGCACTTCAAAATAAATACAATTTATATTTTGATTTGTTTCAAAAATCTGGTGAAGCAACGGTTTCCACACAACAAAAAGTTGAAATCATGAAAATGCTTTACAGAGGAAATGATATTTTGGTTTTTGATGAACCAACTGCTGTTTTGACAGATGAAGAAATTCAAGGTTTACTTAAATCTTTTAAAATATTTAAAAAAGCAGGTAAAACAATAATTTTCATTTCACATAAATTAAAAGAAATTGAACAAGTTGCTGACAATGCAACTGTCCTTCGTTTAGGAAAAGTGGCTGGAAATTTTGTGATGAAAGACACGCCATTAGACGATATTGTTTCAGCAATGGTTGGTAACAAAGTAGTACAAATCAAAAATAATACAAAAGCTCAAAGAAAAAAAGTTGTTTTTTCAATTAAAAATCTATCAACACAAAAACTTAAAAAAAATCTTAATAACATTTCTTTTGATGTTCATGAAGGTGAAATTTTTGCGATTGCCGGGGTTGATGGCAATGGGCAAAATGAATTAGAACATATCGTTAGTGGAATGGTTAAACCTTATAAAGGTTCAATCCATATGCAAACTAAGAATCCAAAAACAAATCAATATGAATTCAAAGATATAACAAATATTGATGCATATAAACGAAGTATTAATCATATGGCATACATTCCAGCTGATCGGCACCATCATGGGGTAATTCTTGATTTTACAATTCAAGAAAACTCAATCATCCGTCGTCTTTGGGATAAACAATTCCAAACACATGGGATTTTCAAAACCAAAAACATTAATGCTTTTACAAAAGAAATTATTAAAAATTATGATGTAAGAAGTGCAGAAGGTCCAAAAAGTATTGCTCGATCATTATCGGGTGGTAATCAACAAAAATTTATTGTTGGTCGGGAAATGATGTTTGAACATGATTTTATTTTAATTGTTCAACCAACAAGAGGAATGGATATTGGTGCAATTACTCATATTCATTCGCAAATTCTTGAAGAAAAGAAAAAAGGTAAAGCAATTTTACTTATTTCATATGAATTAGATGAAATTTTAGCTTTAGCTGACACAATTGCTGTTATTAATGAAGGAAAAATTCTTTCAATTAATGATGCTAAAAATATTAGTCGTGAACAAATTGGTAAATTCATGTCTGCCTCATCAACAACAATTGAAAACTGATTTAATCCAGATGATATTGATGATTCAAAACTATCTTACATTGCATTTATTAATAAAAAATATGAATATGAAAGAGAAAAATTGATTTTAAAAGAAAAATCAATTCATTCAAGTTTATTAATTGCTAAAAAAGCAAAAGATGTTGAAAAAAATGAAATTGAAGAGTTAAAAATAAATATCTTCAAACAAAAAAAGATCGAAAAGAGTTGCTAAAAAAATACAAAGAAATTCTATTTGAAGCAAAAAACTCATTTGACATGGTTTATGAGAACTATAAACTAAATTTAATAAAAACAGAAGGAGGTAAAGCAAGAAATGACAAAGTCTAAAAATAAAACTCCTAATGCTTTTAGTAAAATCTCAAAATGAGCATCCGATTTTATTAAAATGGATAAAACTAGGTCAGCAGGAAGAAAAATTGCTTCTTCACTATGAGCACTATTTTTTGGAATGCTATTAGCTTATATTTATATTGCAATTAGTAAGGGTGTTGGAAAAAGTATTTTTGTAAACCCGTTTGCAATATTCAAAGCTATTGGTCAAAGTTTCAATTCATTAAATCAAGAAACAATTTTAAAATATTTTTTAGTATTTGGTTTTAGTGCAATTGCATGTGCCCTAAGTTTTAAAGCCGGATTATTTAATATTGGAATACCCGGGCAGATGATGGTGACAGGGATTGTAAGTTTTTCAATCTTTATTAAGTTTCGTTACAACAATGAAGCTCCTATTCCTGTCCATGTTCTTTTGATTAGTTTAATTTTCTCAATTGCTGTTGCATTTATTGTTGGATTAATTTCTGGAACCTTAAAAGCATATTTAAATGTCCACGAAGTTATTTCAACAATTATGCTTAACTGAATCATTGTTGGTTTTGCAACACTTTTATTCAAACAAACATCCGCACCAGTAATTTGAAATGGTCTTAGTCCCGAACAAATAAAATATTATTTCGCTGATAATTTAGATGGTGTTGTCCCTGGTTTTGTGACAATTAGCAAAAGTGCAAGACAAGGATTTGTGATTGCTGGAATAATTGGGTTATTTGTTTTAGCATTTTCAATTGCATTTGTTTTTAATTACACAAGTTTAGGGTATAAAATTAGAATGCAAGGTATTTCAAAATCAAATGGAAAGTATATTGGTGTAAATGATAAAAGAATTACAATGTTTGTTTTAGCAACCTCAGCTGCAATTGCTGGATTAGCAGGATTTTATTACTATGTTGCTGTAAGTACCCCTGTTTTCTCAGAAATTTCACAACCACTTACTTTAGGTTTTGAAGCAATTGCAATTAGTTTACTAGCACTAAACTCACCAATTGGATCACTTTTTTCATCATTATTCTATACAGCAATTTATACATCAAATTCAAATCTACAACTAGATCCGCTATATTTTGAACCATATGATATTCAAGTTATTACCTCAATAATTTTATATATGGCAGCAACATCAATCATGTTTGTTAACTTCCAACCAATTAATTATTTCAAAAGAAAAAGCAAATTATGAAGTGATAAACGTTATTTTGCCAACAAAGAACTTGAAAAACTCAAAAGAAAAAAGATTAATTTAATCACAAAATATAAAAACAAAGTTCATCATCTGCAAATTAATGCTAATGCTAAAAATTATGAAAAATCTATTCAAAAGCTAAAACATCTTCAAGAACTATTTGCAAAGAAATTAAATAAAGTAAATCTCTCAATTACTAAAGCAAAATTGAAGTCAGAACAAGCAAATAAACTTTTTGAATTAGAATTTCAATTACATATTGCAAAGAAAAATAAAAATCAAGAAGAAATCACAAAAATTAAAAATGACATCAAAAATCATCATTTATTTACAAAAAAAATCTTAAACAAAGAAATAACGACTGATTTTATTGATGAAGAAATTAAGGAAAAAATTACATTAAACAAAGAAGAAAATTCACAAAAAGTTCAAATTAAACTATTGCGTAAAGAACTAGCTTCCTTAACTGATAAACATTTATCATTTGCAATGAATTACAAAAATACAGATGATGAAACAATTGAGTATTTTGAAAAAATTAATCAAGAAAAAAATCGAATTAATACACAATTAAATTTATTGGGTGTTGCAACTAAATTTAATAATAAACAACAAAGAAAAGCTGCAATTAAAAATAATAGTTTTGAATTCAAAAAAATCTATCAACATATCATTTTAGAACGTACAGAAATGAAAAAATACGCTAAGGGAGGTCAAAAATAATGGCACTAACAATTGACATTTATACAAAACTATTAGTGTTCTTTTGTATCTTTACCCTTGGTGCAATTGGTGGAATGTTTTCAGAAAAAGTTGGAATTGTCAACATTGGTATTAATGGGATGATGGTAATTGGTGCTGCAACATATTTAGTATTTACTGATATCATTGCCAAATCAACAGGAACACAAGAACAAAGCGGATGATGACAAATTCCTGCCACTTTATTTGCTTCATTATGTGCAGCCGCATTTGCATTGTTACATGGTTTTGCAACCATTAAATTAAAAAGTGATCACACAATTTCAGGGTTTGCAATTAATTTATTAGCATTCGGAGTTGCAATTATTCTTTTAGACTTCTTTGGAAATGGAAATAAAAAACCAATTATGGGTGTCATTGAACTCAAATATGCGATTGAAACAAGCGCGCAAAGTGTCGAAATTATTTCATGAAAAATTGTTATTACGATTCTAATTGTTGCTCTTGGAGCATTCGCATTGTACAAAACAAAATGAGGTTTAAGATATCGTAGCATTGGTGAAAATCCTCAAGCTGCCGATGTTGCTGGAATTAATGTTTATAAATACAAATGAGAAGGAGTCATTATCTCAGGTGCAATTGCTGGTGTTGCTGGAGCAATCTTTGCCCAAGCATTTCCCGCTTCATTCCAAGGTGATGTTCGTGGTTATGGTTATTTAGCACTTTCAATTATGATTATGGGACAATGAAATATCTTTATTATCACTGGTGTTTCATTCGTGTTCTCATTCTTATATGCACTTTCTTTCTCATCAGGAGCATTTATTACTGAATTAGTTCCATACTCACCACTATTACAAATGACACCATATGTGTTATCAGTAATTGTAATTATGATTATGTCCAAACGTTCACGTGCCCCTGAAGCAAATGGAATCACGTATGACAAGTCAGTAAGATAAAAAAATTAAAAGTTTATTTAAAATAAAAAAAATAGTAAACATAGACCAAAAAATATCATGGTCTATGTCCTAAATGAAAAGTTCAAGTGCAACACTGTTGCATTTGCTTTTTTTATTATAAATTAAATGTTTCTATAACTTATTTTTTTGTTTAAAATGAAAAAATATTTATTATTTTTTTGAATCTAAATTCAATTTAAAGAGTTTTATTATTAAAACTAAAATTTGAAATACTCAAAAAACTGACATTAGTCAGTTATTATTTTTTTTAGTTTGATTTTATCAATTTTAAATAAGTAAATTTTTATAATATAAAATCATTACTATTTTCTTTTTTAAACAACTCCAAAGGTGTTAATCAGTTTAATATTTCTCTTGGCATATTGTTAATTTTGAAAACTATTTTTTCTAATTCTTCTTGGGTTATTTCATTAAAATCAAACCCCTTTTTAAATTCTCTTCTTAAAATCCCATTTCAATGTTCATTACTACCTCGTTGGAATGATGCATATGGTTCTGCACGATATATTTTTATGTCTAACCACTTAGCTAATAAACCAATTTTTTCAAATTCAATACCATTATCTATGGTTATGCTTTTGACAAATAAATTGTTATCTTGAATTAGATTTTTAAGACTTGAATTTATTACAAATCCAGATTTTGAACGAACTTTTATTGCGAATCCGATTCTTGTTTTTCTTTCTGTAAGTGTTAAAACATTGTAATATCCATTTGATTTTTTACCCAATACAAGATCAGCTTCTCAGTGTCCAAATTCTTTTCTTAAATCAATTTTTTTTGGTCTTGTTCATATTGGAAAAACGTAATCTGCTGAATTAACCAATCTTTTTATAACTGATGTAGTTCTTTTTTCGCCCTTTTTATATCATTTTCTTAATCTATCTTTTCTTTTGATAACTCAAAGATTTTTATTTATTCAGTTGTATACCGTTCTTAATGAAGGACAATTTATATTTGGATCCTTTTTTATCTCATGTAATGTAGCTTTCACACCATAGTATTTTTTGTCATATTTATTTTTGAATAATTCTGTAAACTTATCAAATTTATTCGGCAACAAAAATCTAAAATAATATTTATGTCTATGACGTTTTTTAGCCTTAATGTTTGCTACAATGGGGTCATAAGTTCCTAAACTTGTGTTTCTTTTTATTTCTCGCATAATTGTTGAAGGACTTCTATCTAATTTTTTTGCAATTGAACGTATTGATTTATTACGATTAAGCTCAAATTTTATATAAGATCTTTCAACTTCATTTATATGTTTATACTTATTATTTTTGTTATAATTCATATTGAAAGTTCCTTTATCTCAGGCGGGACTTTTTTTCTTATTTTTAAAAATAAAAATTCAAGTGTCCACAACTATATTTTATATCTTTATTGTGTTGCACTTGAATTTATAATTAAGCACATAGACCAAAAAATATCATGGTCTATGTTTTAATTTATAGAAAATTTATGATTATATTTTTTGTTTTATAAACAAATTTTTATTGCTTTTTAAGTTGAAAAATGCAAGCTAAAAAGTAACAAAAATTATTTAATTATAAATTCAAATTTTTTTTGTCACTTTTAGAAAAATATATTATAATAATAAGGCATTGCATTTAAGTCAATGCCCAGATGGCGGAATGGTAGACGCTACGGACTTAAAATCCGTTGACTGTAATGGTCGTGCTGGTTCAAGTCCAGTTCTGGGCACCAAATAAGCGCCCTTAGCTCAGAAGGTAGAGCAAATGGCTTTTAACCATTGGGTCAGAGGTTCGAATCCTCTAGGGCGTACCATTTCAGGTCACTGACATTTAAAAACTCACAAATTTACTTGTGGGTTTTTTATTTTTTTAACTATCTTAAATTTTAATAAAAAATCTAGGAAGATTTTTTTCCTAGATTAAGCAATTATATTGTCATTTGTTCAGCAACTTCAGCAGCAAAGTCGACAGTCTTTTTTTCAATTCCTTCACCGACTTCAAATCTTTTAGCATCGACTAAACTTAGTTTTGATTCATCTAAATATTGTGCAACAATTTTTGCATCATCCATAACAAATGGTTGGTATAATAAAACACCTTTTTCATTGAATTCTTTTTTTAACAAACCTTGTTTAATTGACTCTTGAATTTTTTCTGGTTTATTTGCCAAAGCTGGATTTGTTGCAATTTTTGCATTAATTTCATTTAATTCTGATTCTGAAAGATTTTTTTCATTTAAGTATGCTGGGTTTAGGGCTGTGATATGCATTGAAACATTTCTTAATGCTTCGGCATTAGTTCCGTTTGCAAGTACAATTGTTGCCACACGATTATTTGCATGTGTATATGCAGCAATTACTTGATTATCATTAGCAACAAATTTATGTGCTCTTCTTAATCAGATTTTTTCACCAATTTTAGCTGTTAATAAACTTGTATGATCTTCAATTGAAACACCATCGATTTTAATTGCTAGTAGTTCTTCATTGTTTGTAAATTCATTGACAAATAAAGCTTCTTCAATTTTATTTGCTAATTCAATGAATAATTCATTTTTTGAAACAAAATCTGTTTCTGAATTAAGTTCAAAAATAACTGCAATATTGTTTTTAACTGCGGCTTTAACAATCCCTTCAGCAGCAATTCTTCCAGCTTTTTTAGCTGCTTTTAAAATTCCTTTTTCTTGCAATCAATCAATTGATTTTTCAATATCATTATCATTTGCTTCCAAAGCATTTTTAACATCTAAAAAACCTAAATTTGTTCTTTCTCTTAATTCCTTAATTTTTTTTAAATCGACTGACATCTATAATACCTCTTTATTTTTTAAAATTATTTGTTTTCTTTTTGCTCTTTTGCTTCTTTTGGTTGTGCTTCAGAGTTTTGATTATATCTTGCAAGTCTTTTTTCTTTGTTTTCAGCTGCTCTTGGATCTTCTGGTAAAACTATTTCTTCATTTGACTTAAATGCAAATAATTGTTTTCCACCACGTGCTGAAGCAATTGCATCGGCTAAGATTGTAATGATTAATGTAATTGATTTCGCCGTATCATCATTTGCTGGAATTACAAAATCAGATAAATCAGGATTTGAGTTTGTGTCATGAATTGCAAAAACTTTAAGTCCTTTTCTTTTTGCTTCTCTAATAGCAATTTCATCTTCAATTGGTGAAGCAACAATCATCACATTTGGCATTTGTGCATTTGAAGCTAGTTTTCTAATCCCGCCTAAATTCTTTTGTAATTTTGCAATTTTTTTGTCATATAAAAGTCCTTCTTTTTTAGTATAACCTTTATAACCATTTTTTTGCAATTCTTCCAATCTTTCAAGTTCTTTAACACTTCTAAAAATTGTTTGTGAATTTGTTAGTGTTCCGCCTAATCAACGTTCTGAAACATACACTGAATTTGTTCTTGCCGCTGCTTCTTTAATGGCATTTTTAGCTTGTTTTTTTGTTCCAACTCAAATAAATGAAACTGGTTTTTGAGCCATTTTATTTAATAATTTGTAGGCATATTCTAAAGTTTTTTGGGTTTTAGCAATATCAATAATATGAAGTCCAGCTCTTTTTCCATAAATGTATTGTTTCATTTTTGGATTTCAACGACTTACTTTATGTCCAAAGTATGTTCCTGCTTCTAATAATTTTTCTCTTGAAACAATTGGTTGTTCAACCGGAGTTTGTTTTTGTTCAACTGGTTTTTGTACTGACATATTTTTTCCTTTTTATTAAAAAATTGTTTGTTTTATTCTTCCTATTGCTTCGAACAATTAACACCAAAAAATGGCACAAGCAATTGAATCCACAATAGTGTTTGATAAATTAAGATAACTGAATAATTTATCGCTACTTTTAATTCTTAAAAAGTATGAATAAATTTTAACATAATTAAATTTTTTTCAATATAAAATCTCCTAGCAACAAGCACTAGGAGACTTCTTATTAATATATAAAAATAAATGATCTTGTTTTTCTAGAAATTTTAGTTATCACTTAACATCTTTACGTGATAAAGGCATTGACATACAACGTGCATTACCCATACCTAGAGACAATTGGTTACCATGGAATGGAATAACTTTAATTCCTGCAGCTTCTAAAGCAGCATTTGTTTTCACATTACGTGAATATCCAATTACCACACCTGGTCTAATTGCTAGGTAGTTTGTACCATCAAAGTGGGTTTCTCTTTCCACTTCGATTTGTGAAGCACTATCACCCCCGATAGGAATAAGAATTGGTTTTTTATGAATGATTGATTCTAGTATTGCTTCAAGTGATGATCCATTTTCAACTGGTTTTGGTTCAGCTCCACCATTTACTAAATCATAATCTCAGAATTTGAATACATCATTAGCAATTGGTGAGTATAAGAATTTATCCTTATCTAACATTGTTAGTCAGGTATCTAGATGCATTAAGTTTGTTCACTTTGGAACATTAATTGCAACAATCCGTTTGAATTCACATTCTTTATTAGCAACGATATTTTTAGCTAATAAAGTAATTGTTTCTAAGTCAGTTCTTTCAGAAACGCCAACTACTAGTGTGTCATTGTTATAAATAAACACATCTCCACCTTCGATTGATAATTTTAATGAAGGATGGTAGTAAATTGGAGTATTAACTAGTTTTGGATGATTTGCAAAAATAAATCTTGAAAATAATGTTTCACGTTGTCTAACTTTGTAACGCATGTAGTGGATTGTGATACCGTTACCAACTGATGCAAATGGGTCACGTGTGAAATATAAATTAGGCATTGGATCAACAACTAAATCTTGGCATTTACAGTTTTTAATTCCTAAATCATATTTTGTAATACCAGCCATCATTACTTCAATTAATTCTCGGGTTGTTTTTCGTGATTTTAGGAAGTCTCGAACAGCAATTTTGTTTTCTTCAGATAAAACTGGTTCTGAATCTTCCAAGAATTCTTCAATCAATTTGTCTTTAGCTTCTTGTGATGCTAAATCATATGTTTCAGCTACTAAGTCAGTTAACTCAATAACATTCACATTATTAGCTTTCAATTCCGCAACAAATTGTTTGTGTTCTTTTCTTGCGTCATGGCTTTCTAGCATAGCTGAAAATAATAATTCATCTAGTCTAGATGGTGTAATGTAATCAATTTCATGCCCTGGCTCATGAACTAGAACTGATTCTAATTCACCAATTTCTGAATAAACATGAATTCCTTTAAATTTACTATCAAATACAGACATTTTTCCCTTTCAAATATAAATAGAAATATTTGTATGTATAAATTTTTACCAAATCTTAGTATGATCTTAGTATGTTCATTTATACATTTCAATTATACTATTTTCTTGCCTTATTTTTTCATAACTAACTAAAATAAACCTAATACTTAGGTTTATTAAGAAAATAAGACCACTAAAAAATAAGAAATTTGACTAATTATTTTGTTTTTCTTGATATTTTGAAATTGGATAAATAAAAGTTTATAATATAGACATAAACTATTTGATATTTTTTTAAAAACACTTATTTCAAAAACATAACTTGATGTATATTGTACAATATACATACCCCATTAAGTAAAGGATAAAACATGCAAGAACAAAATAAAGAATATAAAACACTTTTAGATGTTGTCGAAGAAATTTTAGATGGTAAGGATAATATGGAATTTGCAAAGCTATTTGATATGACACAAAAAATTTTATTTCCAAGATGACGTAATGAAACAGACCCAAACATTAGTGATGATGCAATCTTGTTAAGAAAACGTGGGGAACTATATCGTTTATTAACCGTAGATGGTAGATTTTTTCATAATATTGATGGAACATGAACAACAAAAAGACCTGAATTTATTAAAAACTAATTTCAAGCAGTTAGTTTTTTATTTTATTAATTTTTACTTAAATTAAATATGATTGTTAATGCAAAAGAAATTTTAAATAATGCATACAAAAATCAGGATGTTGTTTTTCAAATAAATATTAATAATTTGGAATGAGCAAAAAATATTTTGTTAGCAGCAAATGAACTAAAAAAACCAATTATTCTTGGAGTAACACCAAATGCTGCAAAATATTTTGGTGGATATCATGTTTGTTATAATCTTGTAAATAGTTTAATTTTGGATTTAAAAATAAAAATTCCTGTTTGTTTACATTTAGATCATGGAAATTTTGATGATTGTTTAAAGGCAATTGCTGCAAATTTTAGTTCAATTATGTTCGATGGCAGTAGATTACCATTTGAAAAAAATTTAAAGTTATCTAAAAAAATCTTAGAAATATGCCACAAAAAAAATCTTTCCGTTGAATGTGAAATTGGAAGAATTGGTGGTAATGAAGATAATATTATTAGCAAAGTTGCATATACGGATATCAATGAAGCAATTGAATTCAAAAAAATTGGTGTTGATATGCTTGCAATCGGGATTGGCAATATTCATGGGCAATATCCCAAAAATTGGCAAGGAATAAATTTTAAACTCCTAAAAAAAATAAATAAAAAACTTAATATTCCACTTGTTTTACATGGGGGATCAGGAATTGATAAAAAAGATCTTAAAAAATGTATTGAAAATGGAATTGCTAAAATTAATATCAATACTGAATTACAAATTGCTAATGCCAAAGCAATTGAAAACTTCATTAAAAATAATGACATTATGAAAAATAAAAACTATAACCCAAGAAAATTATATAAACTAGCAAACAAAAGCATTTTTAATAAAACAAAAGAAATTTTACAAAGATTTTTAAATTAAAAAATGAAGAAGAAATTATTTTTAAAATTAGGTTTAGTTACTACTTTATTTTTTTCATCAATGCCCTTAATTCAATGCACATTTCCAAACCAAAAAAATGATAATGATCATGCAGCAAATGAGCAAAATGCTACTAAAAATAAGGAAGTTTTTTTAAATGAAAATAGTTTAGTATTGAATCAAAAAGAATATTTATTTTCAAATTCCTTGCAAGCAAATCATGCAACAGAAGTTAAATTAAAATCAGTTAATGATGGTGATACAGCTCAATTTATTAATTTAAATAATCAAAATCAAAGCAATAAATATAGATTTTTTGGAATTGATACTCCCGAAACAAGAATTAGAATAAATAATCGTTTTGAAAATACAAAAGGTTTGCAATATAAATACGGTAAACTTGCAACAAATTTCACAAAAAATTATTTAGAACAAGCAAAAAGAATTTGGGTAATCCCCCAAGTTACAAAAAGTTTCGGCAAGAAAAAAGAACCACAAAACATTTATGACCGTTACCAAAGAATTATTGCAATTATTGTCCTTTTAACAAATCAAAATAATTTAATTTGTTTAAATAAGGAACTTGTTGATAATGGTTATTCAAAAGTTTATTATATTTCTTTGAATAAAAAAAATCCTTATTACACTGAAAATGACAATTATTATTGATATCTTAAAAAATCAGAGCAATTTGCACAAAAAAATAAAAAATTGATTTGAAATAATGATATTAATCAAATTTATCCAAAAAAATAATTAAAAAGTAAGAAGAATAAAAAAATTCAATTCTTGCTTTTTTATTTAATTTTTAGAAATATATTAATCATTTCATTTAATTAAATAAATAGTTTAAATTTGATGAATTAAATTTAAATTAAATTAAATTGGTTATTTATATTTTTAAATTTAATATAGTATATAATTTGTACTGCATAATTTAAAATACAATAATCTCATGGGTAAGTACTCAAGTGGTCGAAGAGGCGGTCCTGCTAAGACTGTAGGGGTGTCTAAAGCACCCGCGGAGGTTCAAATCCTCTCTTACCCGCCATTTTTTTTATGCAAAAAATAAACTTATATCAAGTTTGTTTCAAATTTACAATTTTTACCTCCCTATTTTTATTTATATTAAATATTAATTAAAAAAAATACCTCCTTATTGCATAATCAAATAAGAAGGTTTTTTTATTTTATTTTTTTTACTTACATTTTATTTGGAATATCTAAATCCATTAATTTCATTCCGTCTGCTAAAACTGTTTTTACAGCTTTTACTAAGGCAACATAGCTTTCTTCATTTGCTGAGTTAGCAACTTTAATGTTTGAATAAAATGAATTAAAAGTTCCGGCTAATTTTAATAAATATGGAGGCAATAAGTTAACTTTGTAATTTTTACCCATTGATGCAATCAAATCAGGATATTCTTTTAACTCTGCAATTAATTTTTGTGAAAATGTATCACTAAATTCAGTTGCCTGCGGATTTTTATAAGCAAATTTTTCTAATAATTGTGCACAACGTGCATGGGCATATTTGATGATGTAAAGTGAATTTGTTTCATCTGTACTTGTAACTTTTTTAATATCAAAATCAATTCTTGAATTATATGATCTTTCAATTAAAAAGAATCTAATTGCATCCTTACCAACTTCATCCATTAATTCTCTCATTGTTAAAGAAGTACCAAGACGTTTTGACATTTTAATTTCTTTACCATTTTTCATAATTCTTATCAATTGGAATAAAATAACTTCCATTTGATCTCTACGGTAACCTAGATCCTCAAAAGCAAATTTAATACGTTCAACATAACCTGAGTGATCTCCACCTCAAACATCAATAATAATACCTTTTTCAGGATCATTTAAAGCCTTGAATTTTTGTTCGTGGTAAGCAATATCTGCACACATATAAGTTGAATCACCATTTGCTTTGATAATAACTCTATCTTTATCATCTTTGCCTCCTTTGGTTGTTTGCAATCAAGTCGCACCATCTTTCTCATATGTGGTTTTTAGTCTTTTAATTACTGGTCAAACCAAATTTTTTTCATATTGTTCTTTTTCTGATGTATAAATATCAAATCAAACACCAAATCTTTTTAGATCTTTGTTGATGTTCATTAAAGCATATTCTCTACCAAATTCTCTAAACAAGTCTTCCACTTCAGGTGTGTACTCAGCATTTTTGTATTGATCTTGATATTTTTCATGAAATGCACTTGCAAATTGAACAATATCACCACCACGATAAGCATTTTCTGGTAATTGATAATTTTCATCAAAAATTTGTTGATATCTTGAATAAATTGAAATTGCTAATTTATTCATTTGATTTCCATAATCATTAATAAAGTATTCACGAGTTACATTGAAACCCGCTTTTTCTAAAATATTTGATAATGTAGCACCAATTGCTGCATTACGAGCATGACCGATATGTAAATATCCAGTAGGGTTCGCTGAAACAAACTCAATATTTATTTTTCCTTTGCCTTCCTTTAAGCCATTTCCATATTCAGCGCCTAATTTATTGATTATATTAACAGTTTCTGCAAATACTGCATTTGTTACTCAAAAATTAATAAAACCAGGTTCAGCAATTTTTATTTCACTAATTTGATTGTATTTATTTAAATCAATATTTTTAACAATATCTTGTGCAATTTCAATTGCTTTTTTACCCAAGTCTTTTTGTAGTGTTAAGGCAATATTTGTTGAATAATCTCCATAATTTTTTGCTTCTGTTAATACAATTTCTTTTTTTATCTTTAATTTATCTAAAGATTCTTGAATTGAATTTATAATAATATCTTTTGCCATTTTCATAATTTAAATTATATAGCAAATGTATATTAAAAGATTTTAATTTCATATATAATGATGACATGAAAAAATATTACTTATGTGGTCCTACAGTTTATAATTATCCCCACATTGGAAATCTAAGACCAACTGTGACTTTTGATATCATGATTCGCGCTCAAAGATTCTTAGGTGAAGAGATTTTTTATTTAAACAATATCACTGATATTGATGACAAAATCATTCAAAAAGCAATCAATGAAAACAAAACAGAAAAAGAAATTGCAAAAAAATATGAAGAATATTATTTGCAATTATTTGACACATTTAACTTAGAAAAACCTACAAAAATTGTTCGGGTTACAGATTCATTGCAAGACATTTATGATTACATTAGCATCCTTCTAGAAAAAAATGCTGCTTACAAAGTTGCGGGAAATGTTTTTTTTGATGTCAAACAATTTGAAGATGTTTATGGAAATATTAGTAACCAAAAAATCAATCATCTTGTTTCAGAGGATGAAAAGATATTGGGTAAAAAAAATCCAAATGATTTTACACTATGGAAAGAAACAACAAATGGCATTAAGTTTCAAAGTCCGTTTGGTTTAGGTCGTCCTGGATGACACACAGAATGTAGCTGTTTTATTGCCAAATATTTTCAAGGGCAAACAATTGACTTGCATGGTGGAGGAATTGATTTAATCTTTCCACATCATGAAAATGAAAATATTCAACATTGAGCAATCTATAAAAAATCAATCACAAAAAAATGAATTCATTTTGGCACTTTAAATTATAAAAATCAAAAAATGTCAAAATCAATTGGTAATTTAATTTTTCCACATGATTTTTTAAAAAAATATGATGCTGACACATATAAGTTATTAATTCTAACAACCAATTTTGCAAAACCAATTAATTTAACAGATGAACTTTTAGACTCAATTCAAACAATAATCAACAAATTCAATCTTTTAAACAACACAATTCAATTGAAAAAGATTGAAAATGAGATTGATGAAAGAAAAGTTAAAGAAGTAATTGAAGAGATTGCTAATTTGAATTTTTCAAATGCTTATAAAGAAATTATTCAACTTACCAAAAAAGAAGATCAATATAAAACATTTTTAGAAATTATGAAAATTCTTGGTTTTATTTTTCCCCTTAAAATTATTAGTCAAGAAGATAAAAATCTATATAATCAATGACAAGCGTTGCTTAAAAATAAAAAATACAATCAAGCTGATGCAATTAGAGAAATTCTAAAAGAAAGAAAATTAGTATAATGAAAAATTTTATTTATGGTAAAAATTCTGTTCTTGAAGCAATTAAAAATGATTATCCAATTAAAAAAATTTATTTAGCTTCAAATCTAAAAAATCAAGCAATTAAATTTAAAAATATAACCTACTTGACAACAAAAGAAATGGATAAACTAATAAAAGGTAATCACCAAGGATATATTGCTGAAATTGAAGCTTTTAAATATGATGATATTGGCGTGATTCTAAAAGATAAAGCTCAAGCAATTTTAATTTTGGATCATATTCAAGATCCCCAAAATTTTGGTGCAATTATTCGTTCAGCAAATGTATTTGGAATTAAGCATATCATTATTCCTAAAGACCGTAGCATTGATGTCACTCCGGTTGTTCTAAAAATTTCTTCGGGCGGATTTCGCGATACCAAAATTATTAAAGTATCTAGCTTATTTGAAGCAACTGAATTTCTTAAAAAAAATCGTTTTTGAATCTATGCAACAGCACTTGATAAAAATGCTAAAAAAATTTCAGATACAAACTTTAGTTTCCCAATTGCAATCATCATGGGCAATGAACATAGTGGAGTTTCAAAAACATTATTAAAGCATGCTGATGAAATTATATATATTGAACAAGATAAACAAGCAATTCAATCACTGAATGTTAATGCTGCAACTGCAATTTGTCTATATGAAATCTTTAAGCAAAGCAAAAAATAATAAGAAAAAGTCAAGAAGCAAATCTTGACTTTTTTTATGCTTTTTGATTAATTTAAAGTAACTTTTGTGCCAACTTTTTCATCAATAATGTCTTCTAAGTCTTTTAAATCACCAATGAATGCAGCTTTTCCACCTTCTTCAACAAATTTGATTGCAGCTTGTACTTTTGGTAACATGCTACCAGGTGCAAATTGTTTTTCATCGATGTATTTTTCTAATTCAGATTTTGTAACGTGTTTTAGATCTTTTTGATCTGGTTTTCCGAAGTTTACTTTAACATAATCAACGGCTGTTAAAACAATGAAATAGTCAGCATTTGCTAAAGCTGCCATTTTTGCTAAAGCAAAGTCTTTATCAATAACGCCATCAACACCTTCGATTGTGCCACATTCATGTTTGATTGTAGGGATACCACCGCCACCACCAACAATTACTGTTGCACCTGAATTAATGGCATTTTTAATTTGATTAATACCAACGAAGTTGATTGGTTTTGGTGAAGCAACAACTTTACGAAAACCACGTCCAGCGTCTTCAACAATCACACTATTTGGATTAGCAGCTTCTGCTTCTTCTTTTGTACCAAAGAATGGGCCAATTGGTTTTGTTGGGTTTAGAAATGCAGGATCCTTAGCATCAACTAAAGTTTGGGTTAAGATATATAAAACTTCTTTTTCTTTTAATCCTTCTTTATTAAATGCATTAGTAATTGCATTAACCATATGGTAACCAATGTAACCTTGTGACATTGCACCAGCTTCTGGTAATGGCACTAATGGTGATTTAGGATTAACTGAAGCCGCACTAACAAATCCATTGAAAATCATTCCAACTTGTGGGCCATTTCCATGTCCAACAATAACTTCGTGTCCAGCCTTAACTAATTCAGCAATTTTTTTTGCAGGAATTTTTACTAATTCTTTTTGTTCTTCAGGAGTATTTCCTAAAGCATTTCCACCTAAAGCAATAACAATTCGACTCATATTAGTATCCTAGTGTAGCTAAAATAACTGCTTTAATTGTGTGCATACGGTTTCCAGCTTGTTGAATTGATTTGTTGTATTTTGATTGGAATACTTCATCAGTAACTTCCATTGCACCTGTTGCAACAACTGGATATTTTGCGCCAAGTTTTTCTTTAATTTCTGCTGAGAATAAAGTTTTATCATCATGAAATGCAGGTAAGCAGTGTAAGAAAATAACACTTTCTTTTGCAGCTTTAATCATAGCCATATCAACTTGGAAAGCACCTAATTCTTGAATACGTGATTCAAATAATTCAAATGGTTCTCCTAATGATACTCAAACATCTGTATAAATTGCGTCTGCATCTTTAGCAGCTTCTAATTTATTATCTGAAAATGTTACTGATCCACCATTACGTTCAAATAATTTTTGAACTTCTTCATAAACGTGTTTATGATCTGGACCACTTTTAACAATTTCTCATTGTGCTTTTGGACAACACATAACAATGTGTACACCAAAGAATGCAGCACCAATCATTAATGAACGAGCAACGTTGTTTTTGATGTCACCAGCAAAAACAATTTTCTTTCCTCTTAGGTCTCCAACAACTTCTTTAAATGTTAAGTAGTCAGCTAGCATTTGGGTTGGGTGTTCAGCATCGGTTAACCCGTTTCAAACTGGTACACCTGAATATTTTGCTAAAGCTTCAACATCTGATTGTTTGAATCCACGGAATTCAATTCCATCATACATTTGTCCTAAAACCATAGCTGTATCTTCAACTGATTCTTTTTTACCAAAGTTTGAACCTGTAGGTCCGATGTATGTACAACTTGCACCTAAATCTGCAGCTGCAACTTCAAATGCACATCGGGTTCTTGTTGAGTCTTTTTGAAACATTATTACAATGTTTGAGCCTGTTAATGGACGATTATTAACATGTAATCCTTGCATTTTTGCTTTCTTCAATTCTCAAGAAAGATCTAAAAGATAATTAATTTCATCGGTTGTAAAATTTAGCGCTGTATCTAAACTACGACCTTTTAAATTCATTGGCATATAATAAATAAATCTCCTATTTAAATTTTTTAATGTTTGGAATTTCTAAGTGTTTTTTATTATTTCATGAAATAATAAATAAAACACTTTAAAATTATAGCAATTTTATTTTTATTAATTTTCTAATTAGAAAAAAATAAAAAAATTGAACTTTAAAGGTCCAATTTTTATGCTGTTTAAATGAAATTATTTAAAATAAAAATCTTATTTTTTTTGTTTTGAGATTGAATCAAATTTTTTATTTAAGTCTTGAAGTTCCTTTAGAATTAATTCTTCAACAGTTGGTTGTGGGACTTCTATTTTTGGTTCTTCAATTGGTTGTTTTTTAGCTCTATGATAAGCAATAATATTTTTAATTAAAAAAACTAGAAAAAGAATAAGAAATACAAACAGTGTTACAATTAGAAACTGAATTAAAGCAGCTAGAAATTTACCAATTAAAACATTCCCTGCTTTAAGATCTTTTACACTATCAACACTAAAGATTGAAGCAATTGATGCCATAATTACGTCATTTGCCAATGAAGCAACAACAGCCCCAAAACTTGCTCCTAATAATAGTCCAATAGCAAGCATGAAAATATTGCCACGCTTTAAAGCTGCTTTTGCATCTTTAAAAGCTTTTTTAACATACATTTTTTTATCTTTTAATTCTTCTTTTGTCATTCTTTCCTTCCTAAAAATTTCAAAATATTTTTGCTTTTATTTAATTTTTTTTATGCTTAATAAACTTTTGTTTTTACTATAATTCCAATGTTCCCAATTCATGATATAACTCATAAAACCGGAAGTAATGTTGATAAGAATAAAATTATTTTTCCAAATGCTTGACTCTTTCAACTTGACATTGTTAATATTGCTAAATCCAACACATATGTTAAAACTGCAGTTAGTAATCCTGAACCAAGGATAATAAAGTATGTCAGATTTGATTTTATAATTGATTTTATTCGATCAAATGTATCTTTAAAACTCTCAGTTTCAATTTTTTCTTTAAGTTCCTTTATAGCAGGAGCAGCATTTTGAATAATAAAATAAATTGCAACTCCTAATAAAATAATTCCAACTACCTTTATAATTAAAGAAACAATTGATAGTTTTCTTTCGCTTGTCATAATTTCCCCTTATTTTGAATATTTTTTATCTAAAATTTAATACAATATACATTCAATATATTGAACTATTTAGTTTAAACACAAGTTGTAAAATTATTATAGCAAATTTGTTAAAATAATCATTAAATAAACACGCGGTTGTTTTGCATTAAAATGATTAAATGACAATAACATTAGGAAGGAGTTGTTTTATGAAACCAACAAAAATTTTTGGATTGGGTGGAATGCAAGAAATTGGAAAGAGTACATTGATTATTGAATATGATCAACATATCTTTATTATTGACACAGGAATAAAATTTTCAGATACCTATGTTACAGGAATCAATGGTTCAATTCCAGATTTCACTTATTTAACTGAAAACCAAGATAAGGTTGAAGGTTTATTCATAACACATGGGCATGAAGATCACATTGGTGGTGTACCTTATTTGGTTCAACAAGTCAATATCAAAAGAATCTATGCTCCAAGAATTGCAATTCAATATTTAAAATTGAAATTTAGTGATATGAAGATCAAAACAGATGTTGAATTTATTGAAATAACAAAAGACTTAGTTGCTGATTTTGGAGATTGCTCAGTGGATTGATGAACTGCTCAACATTCAATTCCTGATGCTTTTGGAATAAGAATAAAAACACCGAATGGAAGTTTAATGATGACTGGTGATTTTAGATTTGATTACACCCCAATCGGAAACATGACTGATTTTTCAAAACTAAAGCAAATTGGTGAAGAAGGATTGGACGTTTTATTCTCAGATTCAACAAATGCAATGCGTCCAAATCACTCACCTTCTGAAAGTGATATTTTAAAAGATATTAAAAAATATATGCTACAAGCTGAAAGAAAAATTATTGTCACAGCGTTTGCATCGAATCTAACAAGAATCAAAGCAATTATTGAACTTGGAGCAGAACTTGGAAAAAAAGTAATTGCTTTTGGTCGCTCAATGGTTGATAACATTGATATGGGAAGAAGACTAGGGTATATCAATGCACCTGATGAAATATTTATTGATAAAAAAGATTTATCAAAATACAATGACAATGAATTATTAATTCTAACAACAGGGTCACAGGGTGAAGAGTTGGCTTCACTTGCAAAAATGTCATATAGCAAACACCCAAATGTCACAATTAAATCAAAAGATATTATTATTTTTTCTTCAACACCAATTCCTGGAAACAAATCAAAATGTGAGTTATTAATTAATCGTCTATACAAATTAGGAGCAATCATTTATGAAAATGGTGTTGATGGTTACTTACATACCTCAGGTCATGCTTATAAAGATGAACATCTTAAAATTTTTGAACTAACTAAACCTAAATACTTTATGCCATATCATGGTGAGTTTCGAATGAGTGTTGCACATGGTCAAACAGCAATCCAATCTGGAGTAGACCCAAAAAATGTTATTGTTGCAAATTTAGGTGATGTTTATTATTTAGAAAATCACAAAGTTAGTTTATCAAAAGAAAAAGTTTACTTTGGCCCTGTTTTCATTGATGGTAACATCTTATCAAAAACCAATTCACAAATCATGAAAGAAAGAATGGAACTTGGTGAAAATGGTTTTATTCATGCTGTTTTAGCAATTAATAAATCAAAAAATATTATTCTAGGAAAACCAAGAATTATTTCACGTGGGGCATTTTTTGTTAAAAATGCTTTGCATCTTATTGAAGAAGCAAAACGTTTAATTCATGGTGCTGTACTCTACACAATAAAAAATGAAAAAGATTGAACAATTCCAAAATTAAAACAATTAATTATTGATCGTTTAAATCCATTTTTTTATAAGCATAAACGCAGAAATGTTGTGATTATTCCAAGCATTTTACTAGCTGATCAAAATAAAGAAACACAAAAAACAAATTAAGTTTAATTGAAATATCTATGTATTTAAATATAGATATTTTTTAATTATAAATATTTAAATTTTTTGTTTAAACTACCCTAAGGAAATTTAATATGTCAAAAAATAAACAAATAAAAAAAGTTAAATATCTCTTTGCTTCAGTTATGACATTTTTTCCTTTAATTTCAATTTTGTCATGTACTAATCAAAAACAAATTAAAGAGGAAGAAACAAAAAAGATAATCCTACAGATACGCAACCAAATATTCCAGATACCCAACCAAAATTAGCAAATGAACATTTCATTTCTCTTGACCAATTAAAAAATACGAGTCCTTATGAAATTCTTCAAAATACAAAGACTTTTATTGAGAAAAAGATTGAATTTGAACGTTTTTTGAATGATAATAGATTGAATTTTACAAACCAAGTTAATCAAGAAAATACTAAAACATATTGAGAATTTGTCAAGCATTTAGGCGAGTATGGCAATATTGGAACAACAAGTAAGCAAAGAACAAAGTTTTATAACCCAAACATTCCACTTGGGTATAATTTAAGCCAAAAATATTTAGAAAAATTTACTGAAGATGAAATAAAAAACTTAGAAATTAAGAATCTTAATTTAATATGATTTGATTAAAACTAATCCATTTGGTTTTCTTCCATCAAATTTAAGTCAACTATTTCACTATGTTGATTTTAAATCAATTGAAAGACTTTTAAATTTAAGAGAAATTACAAAATTAAAAGCTAGATATGATGATTATAAGGGTGTATTTGAATTACTTGTTTTTGCAAACAATAATAAACATTATTATGCAATTAATAAAAATCAAGAAAACAATAATTCCCTTAAAAGAAATCTTGATTTTTATCAATATATTTATGACCGTAGTTTTGAACTAAATATCAACTTAAAACAATGATTTGATAATGAAGATTTAAATTCAAAAGATAGATTGAAAAAAATCTTAGGTTTTACTAGTGGTTCAGGTACTGCTTGAGTAATTGATCGAATTAAAAATAACCAAGACAATGATCATTATGAATTATTATTAGCTACAAATATGCATGTTTTCAACTTTAGAAATACTTTTGATAAAAGTTTGCATGTTCATAACAAAGGGATCAAAGAAGAAAATTGGGATACTTATAAAGTAGGTTTTTATGATGGTACGGACGCAACAAGTGAAGATACTCGAAACCAACAAATTCATTTTAAAACTAATCATACAAGAGAAAAATTAGATGAAAATTTTGGTAATTTTGAATTTAGTAAAAACAAATATGAAAATAATAAAAATGATTATGTTGATGCTTTTGAGGCATATTCACAATATCTAGATGCACCTTATTATGTTCCAAGATATGAAAGTGATCATATTTATATTGAAAACGAAAAACATCGACTAAATCATTTTGGTAATAATAACAAATGGTCACACACAAAAAACTCTGGAGCTGATCTTGTGACACTACGTTTAAAAATTAAAAAAAATAAACTAAAAAATGTTTTACCAAGTTTAGCTAATGTAATTGAAACGGACAAGGAAAAAGATTGATATATTAAATTTGGAAAAAAGAAATTTAGTCCACTTAAAACACAATTTTATGCAGGCTATTCAAAACATTGAAATCCATTTAATAGAGTTATTCAATTTCATGGAGTAAAATCCCAAGGTGGTTTAATTTCAAGTCAAAGAAAAATTGTCGAAGATTATTATTTTAGAGATATATGACTAAAATATAATTCCAAACAAAATAAGGAATACAATGCAATTAATCAATCTTGAAAAAATTATCTTAACCCGTTTCTTAAAGATGCAAATAAAGAAATTTTAAAAAATGAACATGGAATGCCATTGACAATTCTTGATCAATTTTCAACACTTTATTCCAATATTCCACTTGGAGAATTAGCGCTTAAAGAAGGTGCTTCAGGTTCAATGGTAATTGATTCATCGTTCAATGTAATTGGAATTCTAAACACTGAAATTACTGATACAGGTGGAGAATATAAATATATTCCTCTTGGAGATAATAATATTGTCGTTCGTAAACAAACAAATGGAATTGTATTATTCAAAAGTCTAAGCAATGACTATAAAACAAAAAATTCAAGTTCGCCACATATCATTGATGGATTAATTAACAAATTAAAAAGTGACAAAATTAAAACAATTAAACTAAATCCTTAAGACTAAAAATTGATCAAATCCAAGAAAAAAGCAAGCATCAAAAGCCTGCTTTTTATCTTTATATTTAATTTGGTTTATTTCAAAAAAATTTAAAATAAAATTGTTTTTAGCAAATTAGATTATGGAATTAAGAACTTCAATGATCATGGAATTAATTTGAATTGAAATATTTTCATCAAAATTTTTTACAAATAAATAAAAATCCTTATTTAGTCAATAAATTGCTTTTAAAAATTCAATGTTTTTGGTTGCCTGGGAGTGCTCTTTACAAAGAAAACCGCCTTTATAAAATTCAAAATCAACAATATTTTCTTTATTGTTACATTCAACACAATGCTCAAAATTTGGTTTAAATCCAAAAACTTCTAAAAGAGCTAATAATAAATAACTAAAAGTTTGATTTGGATTTGTTTCGACATTTTTTAAAAAAATTTTATATTTGTTTAAAAAATGACTTATTTGTTGATTATTAATTTTCTTTAAAAACATTAGCGTTGTATTATATATCACTTGTAATGTTGTATTAAAAGGAAAATTTGCAAGCAATGTTGCTCTTTTTAGCGTATTTATTTTATTAAAAAATTTTGATTTAATTATTTCTAAGTTAGAAACACCTAAAATTGGAAGATTTAATTTGTTTTTAGAACTAGGCTTTTGAATTCCTTTTGCATACAAAGAAATAATCCCATTTTCAGACAAAACTTTTAAAATTGCATCATTGTCTTGATGATTTTTAATTTCTAACACAATTGCTTCAATTTCATATTCTTTATTATCCATAATTACAATAATTTTACTTTTTGAATCAAAAATAAAATAAAAAAAAGAGCAACGACCTATTTTCCCTTATGGTATCGTCGGCACTGAAGGTCTTAACTGCTGAGTTCGGAATGGAATCAGGTGGGCCCCTTCGTTATGGTTGCTATGGTTAACATTATATCGAATAAATTTTTTTATTTTGAATTTTTTTAATTTTTTTAAAATATAAAATTAAATCAAAAGAAAAAAGCACGTAATGTGCTTTTAAGGGTCTTTTTTTTGATTTGGCGCGCCCGGCAGGAGTCGAACCCGCAACCTTTTGGGCCGTAACCAAACACTCTGTCCAATTGAGCTACGGGCGCATTAATGGAGCCACCAACCGGATTCGAACCGGTAATCAAGGTGTTGCAGACCTATGCCTTGGCCGTTTGGCTATGGTGGCAAGCAACACTTATTTTGCTTCCTTAATATTATATTACTTTTTTAGTCATTTGTTTTCTATAATTTGCAAAATAAGTAAAAATATCTAAAATTAATTATTTTAAAAATTCAAAAAAGATTTTTTTATATTGATTGATATCTAAATTTTCAGCTCGAGACAAAAAATCAATCTTGTTTTGTTCTAAAACATCAAGAATTTTTTCTTTTTTGTATTTTGTTAATAAATTATTGACCAAAGTTTTTCTTTTAAATTGAAAACATAATTTTATAAAATCAAGATACTCATCTAAATTAAAATTATTTTTTTGATCAAATGTAATTTTAATTACCATTGAATCAACTTTTGGAACTGGATTAAAATCATTTGCTTTTGCAACTAAAATTTTTGAGACACTACCAATACTTTGAACTGAAACACTTAATTTACTATAATTTTTTGAATTTGGAGTTGCTAATATGCGTTGTCCGACTTCTTTTTGAACCATCAGTACCACATGTTTTAAATATTGATTATTTTTAATTAATTTAAAAATGATTTCTGAGGTGATATTATAAGGAATATTTCCAATAACAATTCTTTTTTTGCTTGATGAAAGATTTGATAACAAAAAATCTTGATTTAAAAAATTGATATGTGAAGGTAGTTTTTTTTCTAACCAAAATTGATAAATATCATTATCTAATTCATAAGCATCAAGCGATTTTACTTTATCAAGCAATAAATTTGTTAACGCCCCAAGTCCAGGCCCTATTTCAATTACATCTTCATTATCAATCTCTGCAGCATCAACAATTTGTTGTTGAATTTTTTTATTAATCAAAAAGTTTTGCCCAAAACTTTTTTTAGCCTTGATTTTCATGCTACTTAAACTCCAAAAACATTTTTAATATTTTTTCTTACTTGATCAACAAATGCTTTTTTATCAATATTTTTAAGTTTCGCAATGTATTCATATGTATATTTTACATAAGGGCTAATATTGGGTTTACCACGCATTGGCATTGGTGCTAAATAAGGTGTATCTGTTTCACAAAAAATTCGATCAATTGGAATAAAGGTTACAGCTTCTTGCAATGATTTTGCATTTTTAAAAGTAACAACACCTGAAATTGAAAAATAAATATTTTTAAAAGGAAGTAATTTTTTTACAAATTCTAAATCACCACCAAATGAATGCAAAACGATTTTTATGTTTGCATACTCTTTTTTAGTAATAATTGAAAAAGCATCTTCAAGTGCATCGCGAATATGAAGCATAGCAACAAGATTGTTTTTATTTGCAACTTCTAATTGTGCTAAAAAAGATTGAATTTGAATTTCTTTCGAGGGAGAGTCATCATAATGATAATCCAACCCAATTTCACCAATTGCAATCACATCCTTAGTAATAATTGATTCTAAAAATTCGCCATCTTCTTTGCCTTTTGCAAGTGTTGGATGAATCCCAATAATTGGATGCATAAAATTGCTATCTTTTTTACAAAGTTCGAGTAACTCAATGCAATCTTCTTTTGAAGTACCAACAATAAAAATTTTTTCCATATCTTGATTTTTTCATTCAGTTACTACTTGATATGGTTGCTCATAATATTCCTTGAATGGATGTGTATGAATATCAATATATTTAAAATTCATTTAAATCTCCTTTAGCACTTTTAAAAATATTTTTTGTACTTGATTTTTTCATTGATTTTCTTTGGTTATATAGTAATTTTCATTGAAGAAAATGTTATCGGAAACAATTTTAATTGAAGAGATATCTTTTTTTAATTTATTTGCACATTGAATTAAAGCACAAGCTTCCATATCCAATAAAGCAACATCAGAAAAATTATCTTGAATTTTTTTTAAATCGTTGATTGAAAAAAAACGATCTGCTGATAAGATATTTTTATTTTCTAAAGAAACAATTCTTTTGATTTTATTATTTAAAAAAACACTTGTTTGAAATTCATATTCATCATCTGGTAGTTGCCCTAATTTATACCCAGGTATAGTTTGTAAATCAACATCAAAGAAGTATGCTTTGTCAACCAAATAAGTTTTTGTAATTCCAATTTCCTTATCACAACATCCAACTGGACCAATATTAATTATTTCTTTTATTTGATAGTCATTTTTTTCTAAAATTGCAACTGCATTTGTCAATGAAAAAGCAGCATTAGTTTTTCCAACCCCACAAAATAATAAAGCATATTCTTTATTGAAGACAATATTTTTATATATTGATAAGTTTAATTGTTTAAAGGAAAATAAAGTTTTGATTAGATCATTTTCTTTTAAATCAAGATCAAGTTCAGTTTTTTCAGCAAAGACAAATAATGTTATTTCTTTTTTCATAATAATTAATCCTCAACCATTGAATAATCATTCAATAAATTTGATAAAAAAATTCTTGGCATTACCAAGAACTTATTATATATTGAAATTAAGCCACTAAACCATATTTTTTTAAAGTACGAGCATTTTTAGCAGTAACTCTAACGGTTTTTTTTGCACCATTTTCAGTTAGAATTGTTATTTTTTGTAAGTTAAGATCAAATGTTCTTTTTGTGATGTTCAAAGCATGTGATCTTTTGTTTCCACTTAAAGACTTTTGACCTGTTAATTGATCTCTTCCTGGCATCTTAATCTCCTTTAGTTTATTTTTGTTGTCTTGTATGTAAAATTGCTATCTTAATATTTTATATTAATTTGAATTTTTTTTATATTTTTATTGATTTTGTTCAATTGCTTGCTTAATGACATAAATTTGGTCATCAATTCAAACAATGTCACCAACATGGATTTTAGCATTTCTTCCGTTTGGAATACGATCATTAATCTTGACAATGTGGACATCTAAAAAATATTTTGTTAATCCCCCTGTACGGCAAGCACCAATTTTTTTAAGAAATTGACTTAACTTAATTTCTTTGCCATAAATTTCAATCTTCATTTAAAAACCTCTTTGTGGTGTAATTAAATGAAATAAATTAGGATTTGAATTAGAAGTAATAACAATTCGCATTTTATCTGGTGTTAAAGATAATTTAATTTCATCATCAAAGCTTTGAATGGCATCTTTTAAAAATCTTGAATTCAAAGCAAGTTTTAGTTCATTTTCAGTGTAACTAAAGTTTTTTGATTTAATTTCAGCATTGGCAATTTCTTCTCTTGTTGATGAAATTGTAAGCACTTGATCCAAAATATGCAATCGAATTTTATTGTAATTTTCACTAATAATAACTGAAGCTTTATTCAATAAGTCATTCAATTCTTTTTTAGAAATAACTAAAACATTATCAAATGATTTTGGAATGATTTTTGAAACATCTAAATAAACTTGATCAACTACTTTGGATTGAATAATTGAACCATCAATTTCGAATGAAATTTTTTGATCCGAAAAATTAAGAATAACGTCACCACTGTAATCAAAGTTTAAAAGGTCTTTTAAATTTTTAGTAAGAACTGAAATATTGAAATTTACATTTTCTTCAATATCTAAAACTTCTTCAGCATATCGATATTTATCTGTTGCAACAAATTTTAATTTTTGATTTTGAGCTGAAATATTTATACAGCACAAAATAATATTTGTTTCAAGTGAAGATGAAGCAACAGCAACATTTCTTACCATTGATTTAAACTTTTGTCATTTTATTTTAATTTGTTCACCATAGATTGAAAAATCAATGTCAGGATATTCAAAGATATTGTACAAGTTCAATGAAAAATGATCATTTTCAGTTTCAACATTCAACTTATTTTCTTGCGATTCTAAAACAATGTCATTTTCAAGTTTTTTAATAATATTTCTAAAAAGATATAAATCAACCAAAATTCTTCCTGGAGTAATAATTTCTGCATCCAATGAAGTAATAATTTCATGTTTCACACTTATTGTTCCATTCGAACCAATCAAGGTAATTTTATTGCCTTCAGCAACAATTAGAATTCCTTTTAATTCAGGAATGAAAGGATTGGGGTCAATTGCTTTTGCAACTCGTTCAATAATTGAATCTAATAATAATTTATTAATTTTTAATTTCATTTTATGTCCTTAATAGTTAGATTATTTTTTTTAGCATATTTTGAATTTTTTCAATTGCATTTTTTAATGAAGAATTGCTTTGGATATTGGCCTCAATTCATTTTAATGAAGCAATCACTGTTGAATGTGTTTGATCACCAACCATTTTTCCAATTTCTTTTAATGTAAAATCAAAATTATTTTTTAGAAAATAAATAATTATTTTTCTTGGAATAACAATTTCTTTTACCCGGCTGCTACTAATAATTTTTTTCCGATCAACACCATAATACTTGCAAACTGTCTCAATGATTCTTTCAGGAGTAATACTTTCTTTTGATTTTGTAACATTTTTAAAAATATTTTGCATTGTATGAAGATCATAAGTAAAAAAATCATCACCATCTGAAAACAATTTAATCCGGCTAATTGCTCCTTCAATTGAACGAATTGATGTTGAGAAATTTCTTGCAATATATCTAAGAGCGGCATCTTCTCAAAGATCAACATTAATGTGATTTTCTTTTAGTTTGAACTTTAAAACTGAAATTACATCTTCAAGTTCGAGATTGTTAATTTCAATTGTCAAGCCTCCTTCAAATCTTGTTAAGAAGCGCTGTTCAAACCCACCAAGTTGATTAGGACTTTTGTCGGCACAAAAAATAATTTGTTTGTGATTACTTTTCATAATATTAATCACATTAAACAAAACATTTAGTGTACTTTCTTTATTGCCATATTGTTGCACATCATCAAACATCAAACAATCATAAGAAGTTAATTCATCAACAATTTTGTTAATTTGTTCTTGGTTTTTCAATCTTAATTGTTCAACTAATCTTCTTGTTAAAATATCCGGATTAACATATAGACATGTTTTATTTTTTTTAACAAACTCATTCCCGATTGCATGCAACAAATGTGTTTTTCCAAGTCCACTGCTTGAATAAATAAAAAGCGGGTTGTAATTATCTTTATACTCCTTGGAAATTTCTTTTGCTGCTTTTAAAGCCATTTTATTGAAATTGCCAATTGCATAATTTTCAAATGTAAGATTATTTTTTACATTGTTATTTGACTTATTTTGAGTCTCATTTTTTATAAATTTTGTTGTCTTTTCTTTATTCACCAATTCTTTTATTTCATCAATATCAGAAATAAAAGTCAAAGAAACTTTTTTTTCTAAAGCATTTATTAGTGCACGTTGAATTGTTTCATAAAATGTTGTTTTTATGTAATCAATAATATATGTTGGAACCAAGATATATGCATTATCATTTGAAACAAAAATCAATTTTAACTGTGAAAAAAAACTTTCATAAGTCATTGAATCACTAGCTGTATTTTTTAATTCATTTTGCAAAATTTGATTGCTAATATTTAAATCCAATTCTTCGTCTTTGTAATTCAT